>JBDKJB010000128.1:0-5734 GCA_039796835.1 Pseudomonadota bacterium
TGGCAGCCGACCCGGTGGCGGCAGAGAAATTTGCGCACGACGCTGATCACAGCGGGCGCTTTGCCATTCCTGTGCTTGCGGCCCATGGCATTAGGGATTCCACCGTGTTTGTTGAAGGCAGCGACACCTTGCGCCAGCGCATGCAATCTGCTGGCAACGGCGCGCGCTTGGTGCAAGTGTTTGTGGACTCTAACGAGCACAGCTATTGGGGCGACGCGTTCTACCCGCCCCTGTTTGCATCGTTGTTGCTCTGGGTCGAGCAAGGCAGCAAACCCAGCCCCAACGGTATTGCGCAGCTTTGCCGCGAGCTGCGCGGCAACGCGGCCGCAGACTGCCGGTTTCTTCCGGACTACCAGGCCAAGCCCTTGGCCTCGCGGATTGCTCCACGTTGATGATTGGACGGTCAGTCATCTCTGAAAGGACCGCTATGTCGATTCGATTGCACCGCTCCTTCCGCAGGCTGGCCTTGGTGTCTCTGGCGGGCCTGGCCTTGTGGCCATTCTCTGCGCACGCCCAAGATTGGCCAGTCAAGTCCATGGGCTTTGTCGTGCCGTTTCCACCAGGTGGCTCGAATGACATTGCGGCGCGCGTGGTGGCCGAGGGCGTCGGCAAGCGCTTCGGCCACAGCGTAGTGATCGACAACAGGCCTGGAGCCAACGGAGCGCTCGGGGTGGAATCGGTGCTGCGTGCGCCCAAGGACCACCACACGTTTTTGGTGGCTTCAGACTCTGTGTCACTGCTGCCCTTGTTCCGCACCATGCCTTGGGATTTGACCAAGTCTTTCACGCCAGTGGCGGTGCTGTCGTATCAGCCGATTGTGGTGGTGACGGCGGCATCTTCGGGCATCAAATCCATCAAAGATTTGGCAGCGCGAGCGCGTGAAAGGCCCAATCAGATCGGCTACGCCACCTCCGGGCAGGGCTCGCTTCAGCATTTGGTGGGGGAGCTGTTTTCGCAGCAGATGAAGATGGATCTGTTGCATGTGCCTTACAAGGGCGGCGGCCAAGCGGTCAACGATGTGCTTGCGGGGCAGGTGCCTGCGGGCGTATTGGGGGCAGCCGCGGTGTTGCCGCACATCAAATCGGGCAAGCTGGTCGCCTTGGCCGTGACCACGCGGAATCGCTCGCTCATGCTGCCTGATGTGCCAACGCTGCATGAAAGCGGCGCCACCGATCTGGATGTGCCGCAATGGTCTGCGCTGTTCGCTCCGGAGGGCACGCCAGCACAGGTGCTGGCACGCCTGCGCCAGGGCGTGGACGACACTTTGGCAGAAGCCGCCGTCAAGCAACGTTTCGCCAACGCGGCCATGGATATCGTGGCCACACCGCCAGCGGCCTTCGCGCAACGCATGGTGGCAGACCGCGAGCGCTGGGCGCGGCTGATCAAGGATCGCAAAATTTCTTTGGATTGAGCATGGAGTCTGATGCGCCGCTGAACATCGTGCTCATCCTCGCCGACAACCTCGGCTGGGGCGAATTGGGTTGCTATGGCGGCGGGGCTTTGCGCGGTGCGCCCACGCCGCGCATCGACACGCTGGCCAGCCAAGGCATGAAGTTTTTGAATTTCAATGTGGAAAGCGATTGCGTGCCAACACGTTCAGCCCTGATGACGGGGCGGCATCCGATCCGCACCGGCGCGCTGCAGTCCGTCCCGGCAGGCCTGCCGCAGGGCATACACCCGTGGGAACGCACCTTGGCGCAAATACTCAAGGAAGCAGGCTATGCCACGGGCATCTTTGGCAAATGGCATTTGGGCGACCGCGCCGGGCGCTTCCCGCATGAGCGTGGCTTTGACGAGTGGTATGGCATCCCCCGCACTTCGAATGAAACCCTCTTCACGAGCGCCCCTGGCTTCGATCCCGAGGTGGTGGATGTTCCTCACGTCATGGAAGGCAAGGCAGGGCAACCGGCCCACAACACCGCGCCTTATGACTTGGCCAAGCGCCGCTTGATCGACAGCGAACTGACTGAGCGCACCGTCAGCTTCATGCAACGGCACAGCGCTGCCAAGCAGCCCTTTTTTGCCTATGTGCCGTTCACGCATTTGCACTTTCCCACGCTGCCACACCCCGATTTTGCAGGTCGCAGCGGCGTTGGTGATTTTGCGGACTCCATGGTGGAACTGGATCACCGCACCGGCGAAATCATGGATGCGGTGGACGCGCTCGGCATTCACGATCACACCATCTTCATCTTCGCCAGCGACAACGGCCCGGAGTTCCGCAGGCCGTGGCGCGGCACCGCCGGCCCTTGGACGGGCACCTACCACACCGCCATGGAAGGCGGGCTGCGGGTGCCACTGATCGTTCGCTGGCCCGGCAGGGTGCAGGCGGGTCGCGAGAGCGATGGGATCATGCACGTGACCGATCTCTTCACCACGCTGGCGCTGGCCGCAGGGGCCGACATCCCCCAAGACAGGCCGATCGATGGTGTCAATCAGGTCGGCTGGTGGACAGGGCAATCCGAACACTCAGCCCGCGAAGGCTTCCTCTTCTACATCAAGACCGAGTTGCGCGCTGCCAAGTGGAGGCACTGGAAGCTGCACTTCGTGTTTGAGAGCGAACCCAACACGGGCCCCAGGCATCTGGAAACGCCATGGTTGTTCAACATCAAGCGCGACCCCAAGGAAGAAACCGACGCGGCGATGGAAGACGGGTGGGTACGCGGCCCGATCCGCCGCATGGTCATGGCCTTTGAGCAGTCCATCAAGGACCATCGCCCCATCCCGCCGGGGGCGGCGGATGACTTCGTACCCAAATAGACAAGCAGTTGCCGCATGCGATGCGTCCAATCAACACATCGCCACTTTGACCTGGTCTTCGGTCAGGCCCACCCAGACCACTTCGGGGTCAGTGTAGGCCACCGACAAGCGCGACCTTCCGGACAGGGCCCCACCTCGAGCGCCCTTGTCGGAGAATAATTACTCATCGCCCTAGACCAAGACCCCACCAATCTGGAGAACATGTAGCTGCGCGCCGACTGGGAAACGACAGGGCTGCAGGTGGCCTGGGTAACCCACGAGTGACATCGGTACATCGACCGCTTGCGGGGACCTGTTGCAGCGGCGCGGAGCTACAGTTTGAACGTCTTTGCTCAGCTGCCCAACTGAACGGAAAAGTCGAGCTGTCCTTGGGCGGATGCCGTCTGCTCAAACCACAACATGCGTACCCCTGGGTTAGGGGCGTTGAATGCAGGTAGCACCTGTTCCAGCGACAGCACCCCAAACTCTGCGCCGCCTTCGCGCAGGACCACATTCAATTGTTCCTCCGACTGGCGCAGCAACGCCTGCGCTCCATTCACAGAGATGCTGGCACGGGTGGGCATTTGCCAGCGCACCCGAGTGCCAGGTGCCAGTCCGTGCAGGCTGTCTTGAATCAGGACGCTGCTGCCTTGCAGGCTGACGCGCCGCTCGACACGCGTGGCCAGCCCAGCGTAGACCGAAGCCATGTCCAACACCGCATGGATCTGGTCTGTCTCCCCTTCTAGCACAACGCTTTTGAATTGCCCCTTGCCGCTGGCCTGGTGGAGCTGGCCATTCAAGGTCAGTACGCTGTGCGCGTGGTTGTTCAGGCGCAGCACCTGCCAACGCTGTGAGTTTTGCTTCTTGTTCCACAGATCGATGCCTTTGGACTCCAGCGATTCGTAGTCCTGCATACCCAAATCCAAGGCCCAGCGCACTCCATGGCGTTCCAGCACAAAACTGCCCACATCCATGTGCGCGTGGTTGAGCTCGGCCGAACCGCCTTTGATCGCAAAGTACAGACCGCGCGGGTCTTGCCACGACTGGCGGAACACCACCAGAGGACATTCACCACGGCCGTACCATTGCAGGGGCAAGGGGGTGCTGCTGGCGGCCGCGGTCGGGCCCTGGGGCCACCACAGCGCGGCCAGCGGTGCAAAGCGTTGTGAGCGAATCGCTGTTTTGCGCTTTTCCAGAGTGCTCAGTTGTATCCGCTGAAACTGCAGCAACGCCCTGTTATCAAGCGCGCACGCCATCCAAAACAGCGCCGGCTCAAACCTTGCTCCAACGCCCCCATCGGCAAAATTAAAAGGCAGCCCCGACATGCCATGTTGCTGCACATACGCCACAGCGCTGGGCATGAAGCCCGCAGCGGTCTCGATGGATCGGGTGTCGTAGCCAGCAGTCCGCAGCGGAGCGATCATGAGCACCTGGTAGCTGGTGCCATAACCCCAGTAAGTCGGACCTTCGGGGTAAATGCCATCGGGCGCATAAGGCTGCAGCCCATGTTCGATGTGTACCATGGCCTGTGACAGCACCTGCCTGGCCAAGCCATGGGTGGGTGATGCGGCGTGGCGCAGCACCGCCAACGCCCCCAAGGTCAGGCCCCCACAACAGACTTGGTTCCAATTGTTCTTTGCGCGGTACCAACTGTTGTGCGACGCCTTCGTATTGGCACCCGCCTGCAGCCCTTTCTCAACTATGGCCTGAAGCAACACGCTTCGCTGGTCCGCATCGAGCGCGCTATGCAACCAATCCAGTCCAATCGCCACAGCCGCCAGGGCTTCGGCCACATCCAGAAAATGAGCGGGATTCCAATCCGGAAATTGGCAAGCCGCTTGCAGCTGTGCAAACGCCGCCTCGGCGTAGATGGGGTCGCCCGTGGTCTGCCACGCATAGGACAAGAGCAGCACGTGTCGAAGCAGCGATTGCGACACGTGCAACAAACGTTTGCCGATCTTTTGGTGTTGCACGAGGGGGGCTTTGAGGCTTTGGCGCGCCACTTCCAGCAAGCTCTCGTGGTAAGCCTTCAGTTCGGGGGTTTGCGCCATGTTCTGCGCCAATGCGTGCCAGTCTGCCCGTGTGACCAGCAGGCCCGTGTCGTGTCGCTGGCCAAGCGTGTCTGTTGCGGCCAAGACACCAGCAGCCTGGGGCAGACCGAGGGCGCAGGCGGCGGCCAGCGTGAGGTTGAATCGACGGCGTTGGGCCATGAAAGGCTTCATTCAGTGGTGAGGCGAATAGCCAATTCAACCACACAAGTACCAGCATGGCACAGAGTTCGGGCACCACAAGCCAGCATATGGAGGTCAGCTAGGGTGCTTGCACAGGGTCAGTCGCCAGAGATCTGCAAGCATGCCACACTTGTGGCGGTGTCAGACGCAAATCTGTACCGCAGCATTGGTCATACCGCTGTAACCCTCCCTACCAACTGATGCGTTGATCGACTTCAAAGGCGAGTGCAGGCTGTACCGCATCGCACTCGCCCTACAAGAGCAGTTCGCGAGCGTGATGAAAGCAATGATTCGCTTCTGCCAGCAATAGAGGCGGCACAGCAGCAGGAACAGCTCTTGAATACAGGACGCCAGTGCAAAAGGCCTCGGACAGCTTCCCATCCTGGCTTCTTAATTGGCAGAGCGCAACGCTTACTTCTTGCTCGGCGGCAAATCCGTGCAGCTGCCGTGCGCCACCTCCGCCGCCATGCCGATGCTCTCGCCCAGCGTGGGGTGCGGGTGGATGGTCTTGCCAATGTCCACAGCGTCAGCGCCCATCTCGATGGCCAGGGCCACCTCGCCGATCATGTCGCCGGCGTGGGTGCCGACCATGCCACCGCCGAGGATCTTGCCGTGGCCGTGCGCCTCGGGTGAATCGTCGAACAGCAGCTTGGTCACGCCTTCGTCGCGGCCGTTGGCAATGGCACGGCCTGAGGCTGTCCAGGGGAACAGGCCCTTCTTGACCTTGATGCCCTGCGCCTTGGCCTGGTCTTCGGTCAGGCCCA
>JBDKJB010000129.1:0-5693 GCA_039796835.1 Pseudomonadota bacterium
TCGTCATGGCCACCGGGCGCACGGACTACCCCAACCAGGTCAACAACGTCCAGTGCTTCCCGTACATTTTCCGTGGCGCGCTCGACGCCGGTGCCAGCACCATCACCACCGAGATGGAAATCGCTGCGGTGCATGCCATTGCCGAACTGGCCCAGGCCGAGCAGAGCGAAGTGGTCGCAGCGGCTTATTCCGGGCAGGACCTGGCTTTTGGCCCCGACTACCTGATTCCCAAGCCCTTCGACCCACGGCTGATGATCAAGATCGCGCCGGCTGTGGCCAAGGCGGCGATGGACAGCGGGGTGGCGCAGCGGCCCATCACCGACATGCAGGCCTACATCGAGAAGCTGCAGAACTTTGTTTACGCCAGCGGCACCACGATGAAGCCGATCTTCCAGGCGGCACGCAAAGCCAACAAGAAGCGCGTGGCCTATGCCGAGGGTGAGGAGGAACGCGTGCTGCGCGCCGCGCAGATCGTGGTGGACGAGAAGGTCGCCCGCCCAACGCTGATTGGCCGGCCGGCCGTGATTGCGCAGCGCGTGGAGAAGTTCGGCTTGCGCCTGAAGGAAGGCACCGACTACGATGTCGTGAACGTCGACTTTGACGAACGCTACCGCGACTTCTGGCAGACCTACCATCAGATGACCGAGCGCAAGGGAGTGACCGCCCCCATTGCCAAGCAGGAGATGCGGCGGCGCCTGACGCTCATCGGCGCCATGATGCTGCACAAGGGCCTGGTGGATGGCCTGATCTGTGGCACCTGGAGCAATTCGGCCTATCACCTGCACTACATCGACCAGGTGATCGGCAAACGCCCCGGCGTCAACACCTACGCCGCCATGAACGGCCTGATCCTGCCGCACCATCAGGTCTTTCTGGTGGACACGCACGTCAACTACGACCCCACAGCCGCCCAGATTGCCGAAATCACCACCCTCGCTGCCGAGGAAATGATGCGCTTTGGCATCCGGCCCAAGGCCGCGCTGCTGTCGCATTCCAATTTTGGCTCCAGCAACCAGCCCAGCGCCCAGAAAATGCGCGAAGCCCTGGCCATCCTCAGGGCGCGCAGCCCCTGGCTCGAGGCTGACGGTGAAATGCATGGTGACGTGGCTCTGGACGCCGCCGCCCGCGCGGCCATCATGCCCAGCAGCAGCCTGTCGGGCAGCGCCAACCTGCTGGTCCTGCCCAACATCGATGCGGCCAACATCGCCTACAACCTGCTCAAGACCGCTGCTGGCAACAACATCGCCATTGGCCCTGTGCTGCTTGGGGCTGCCAAGCCGGTGCACATCCTCACGGCCAGTACCACGGTGCGCCGGATTGTCAACATGACGGCCTTGACCGTCGCTGATGCCAATGCCACCCGATAGGTCATTTCGGAGAAGCGGGCGCTTACTTTTTTGAAGTTTTACCGACCGTCAAGAGCGGGACGGGGCTGCGATAGTTGCGCAAAAATTAAGCTGCCACTTGCAATTTTTGCGGGGCTCTGCGACACTCCGAGGCTTGGAAAATTCGGCTGGGCCTAGGGTTTACCCGCAAAATCTGCGTGCCGACCTCCGGAGCGCAGGCCTGCAGTCAAACAAGGTGGCGTGAACACAATGTGGGGTCAACTGACGCGTTTTGGTGCAGCTTGGTTGCTGGCTTTGGCCAGTATTGTTGCGCCGCAGCAAGCGCTGGCCAAAGGCCCGTTGCCGGCGGACGCCCTGGGACAGATCAGCACGGCAGAGCTGCCGCCGCAGGGTCGCGACACCTATGACCGGATCCGCCAGGGCGGGCCGTTCCAGTACGACAAGGACGGCACCGTGTTTGGCAACCGTGAGCGCATCCTGCCGGCTGAAAAGCGGGGTTATTACCGTGAATACACGGTCAAGACCCCGGGTTCGCGGGACCGTGGTGCGCGGCGCATCGTGTGTGGTGGCAAGCAGCCCAGCGCACCCGATGCCTGCTACTACAGCGCCGACCACTATTCCAGCTTCAAGCGCATTGCGCCTTGAGGACGGCAAGTTTGTTTGGTTTTTTGGAAGTGAGTTTGAACATGTCCAGATACAAAGACAGCCTGGGGTTGGCGCAGCACAGCGCTCCCGCCCCAGCCCAACCGGTGCCCGATACGGTGCTGCGCACGGTACGCGGCAACATCGTGCAGTCGATCCGCGCTTTCCGCGTGGCCGACCTGCAGGACGCCGCGCGCACGCTCGGTCACCACTTCCTGTACGCCAACCTAGGTGCTGCACAGAGCAAACAGGACGTGCTGGACATGATCGGCCAGCAGTTCATGCTGCCCGTGCACACAGGCAAGAACTTTGACGCGCTGTACGACAGCATCACCGACCCGGTGCACAAAAGCGGCCCGCAGCCCGGCTTTGTGGCCGTGCTGGAGCACATCCCCGCCAATCTCAAGTTTGACAAGGAGGCACGGGAGCAGCTGCTCGACATCTTCCGAGACGCCGCAGACTACTGGGGAGACCGAAAAATCCCCTTCCGGTGCTTCTATTCTTTTCCGTAGCCCGTTCTGCACAAGCCAGCCAAGCAGAACGGGCGAACGAGGCTACCACCGCCGAGGCCCCCGCCGCCGAAGTGATCGAAGAGGAAAAACTGCCGACCGACGTGTTGGTGGACATCACCCCACAGGCGCTGCGCATGAGCAGCCCCTTCAACGCCGGGTACTGGTTGGCCGCTGCTTAAACCCAGCGCCCGCCCCACAAGCCCGCTCAGGCCCTGCTGCCTGGCGGGCTTTTTTGTCGCGGGTCGCTCCCTCCCTTCAAGCCGGTGTGGTGGCCAGTGCCTGCGCAAGCGCCACATACTCGGCCACGGGCACTTCTTCGGCGCGGCGCTGCAGGTCAAAGTGACCAGTGAAGCCGTGCTGCTGCAGCCAGGGCCCCAATGCGTGACGCAACAGCTTGCGGCGCTGGCTGAACGCGGTCTTGACCAGGGCTTCGAGCAGCGTCGGCTCCAGCAAAGCCAGGTCCGCGCCCTGCCGGGGCTCCATGCGCACGACGGCGCTGTCCACCCGGGGCGGGGGATCGAAAGCCTCGGGTGGCACAAACAGGATGTTCTCCATCGCATAGCGCCACTGCAGCATGACCGACAGACGGCCGTAATCACCCGAGGCAGGGGCCGCCACCATGCGGTCCACCACCTCCTTTTGCAGCATGAAGTGCTGGTCCCGCACCAGGTGCGCAAACGGCAGCAAGTGAAACAGGATGGGGCTGGAGATGTTGTAGGGCAGGTTGCCAACGATTCGCAGTTTCTCCGGTGGTACGAATATGACTTCCGTTTTAGACTGTTTTTTGTCTGAATTCGAGTCGATATTAATAGCTGATTCGTGATCTGGTTTGTCGGAAAAAACCACATTCAGAACATCTGATTCGACCACAGTGAGATTTTTCTGATGGCGCAAGCGGGCAGCGAGATCCCGGTCCAGTTCGATGACCGTGAGGTGGCCCAGACGTTCCACCAGCGGCTGGGTCAAGGCCGCCAGGCCAGGGCCGATTTCCACCATGACCTGGCCCGGCTGCGGGGCGATGCCGCGCACGATGGCGTCGATGACCGCCGCGTCAGCCAGGAAGTGCTGGCCGAAGCGTTTGCGCGGGATGTGCTTCACAGGGGCAGTCAGAGGCGCGGGGCTTCGCGCATCTCGACGTAGGCGCGGCCGCGCACCTCCTGGGCCCAGACCAGAAACTGCTCTTCGGCCTTCTTCTCCCGCAGCTGCCCACGCGCCACCTCCTCGATTTCGCGCTGGCTGAGTTTGGCCACGCGCCGCTCCGTCACCTGGATGAGGTGCATGCCGAAGCGGGAAACGAAGGGTTCGCTGATCTGCCCAGGCGCCAGCGCATTCATGACCTGCTCAAACTCGGGCACGAACTGCCCGGGCACGGCCCAACCCAAGTCACCCCCTTCAGGCGCGCTGCCGTCCTGGGAGATGTCGCGCGCGAGAGCGGCAAAGTCAGCCTGGCCGTTGACCACGCGCGAACGCACGTCAACCAGCTTGGCACGGGCCTGCGTCTCGTTCAGCTGCGGACTCGATCGCAGCAGGATGTGCCGCGCACGGGTCTGCGGCACGCTGGCCGCAATGCCACCCGCGGCGCCTTTGTCCAGCAGCTTGAGGATGTGGAAACCGGCGTCGGACTTTTTCAGCTCCGCCACACCCCCGACGGGCAAATCCCGCGTGGCTTCGACAAACAGCGATGGGTAGCGTTCTGCCGGGCGCAGCCCCATGTTGCCGCCGTTGCCGCGGTCGCCCGCATCAGACAGCTCCCGCGCCAGCGCCGCAAAATCGCCGCCCGCGCGCACGCGGGTCAGGATGCCCTGGGCCTTGGTCTGCAGGGCCGCGACCTGCTCGGCCGAAGCGCCCTCCGGCACCGCCACCAGGATGTGGCCCAAGGCCAGCTCTGCGGCCGCGGGTGGGCCTGACTGCTGGTCGCGCAGGTACTGGGCCACCTCCAGGTCGGTGACACGCACACGGGCCTCCACTTCGCGTTCGCGCACCCGCTGCAACACGATCTGGTCGCGCAGGCTTTCGCGGAACTGCGACAGGCCCACCCCATCCGCCGCCAGGCGGCGGTGCAGGGTGGGCACATCGACGCCATTGCGCTGGGCAATGGCAAGCTCTGCCTGGTCCACCGCCTGGTTGTCCACGCGGATGCCGGAGTCTTTGCCGACCTGCACCTGAGCGCGTTCATTGATGAGGCGCTCCAGGGCCAGCCGGGCCACTTCGTCGTTCGGTGGCCGCGGCTGCCGGGCCTGGGCCATCTGCGCCAGGAACTGGTTGGCCTGGATGCGCACCTCGTTGTTGGTGATGGGCTCGGAATTGACCACGGCAACAATGAAATCGGCGGGGCGTGCGCTCTGGGCCCCGGCAGGCGCGACGCCCAGGGTGACCAGGGCCAGACCGGCCCACGCAGAAAGCTTCGGGAACAGGGGTAACTTCATGGCAGGCGTCGGTCGATCAGTCAGTCGTATTGGGTAAAGCGGCTGGGCAGGGTGGTTTGCTCGCGCAGCAGCTGGTAACGGGGGATATTGTCCCGCAGGGACTTGAGCGGATTGGCGCCCAAACGGGCAAAGCCGACGAACTCCAGCTGGAACATGATGCGCTGGTTGGCCGCACCGCTGCTGATCTGCAATTGTTCCAGAACAATGCGGCCCAGCCAGCAACCGGCGTCGTATTCGAAGCCAACCACTGCATCGACCAGTTTTTTGTCCAACACGCTGAAATTGAGCCGACCCACGCTGTACCAGCGGCCGCTGCCTTGGCCCTGACCAGCGCCGAGCGCTTGTCCGCGGTCGCCCCAGAGGTCATTGACCGGCCACTGCCAGCCGAGATCAACTTGCTCGCTCAAGCCACGCTGGTAACGGTAGGCGGCGCTGACCACACGATAGTCGCCTGGGCTGTACCGCGCGCCCCAAGTGGCACGCGTGGACTGTTCGGTCTTGGGGTTGTACTGGTAGGTGGTGTCGAAGGTCCAGCGTGGCGTCCAGTTGAGCGTGGCGCCCACAAGCACGTCGCTGAAACGGTCGGTCACGGGCGCAACGCCTGGCAGGGCAACCTGCTGGTCCTCAAAACGTAAACGCTGTGCCACGCCGAAACGGGCCAGTTCTGCGCCACTGCCGCCGTCCAGCAGACGGGAGGTGAGGCCCAGGGTAAGCAGGTTGTTGTCGGCAATGCGATCATTCCCCACGTAGGCGTTTCCATGAACACG
>JBDKJB010000130.1:0-5652 GCA_039796835.1 Pseudomonadota bacterium
CTTCAGCGAAGCGGAACCACAGGTTGGCATCTCGACGGAACACGGCGTAGTCTTCGTACACCTTCTTCCACGCGGGGTTCTTGGCTGACAGTTCTGAATAGACGTCCATGGATGCCTTGAACGCGCCATCCATGATGTCTTTCGGCAAGCGGAACAGTTTGGTGCCGCCGGCCACCAGCTGTTTGAGCGCGGCAGAATTGCGAGCGTCGTACTTGGCCTGCATGTCGACGTGGGCATAGGCCGACGCGGCTTCGATGATGGCTTTGTTTTCTGCGGACAACGCCTCGTAGGCTTTGGTGTTGACATGCAGGTCCAGCTGCGGGCCGCCTTCCCAGTAACCGGGGTAGGCATAGTTCTGGGCAATCTTGTTGAAACCCAGCTTCTGGTCGTCGTACGGGCCCACCCACTCGGCGGCGTCGATGGTGCCTTTCTCTAGCGCGGCATAAATCTCGCCGCCGGGGATGTTGGCGGCCACGCCACCGATGCGTTCCCAGATCACACCGCTGAAGCCACCGGTACGGAACTTGAGGCCCTTGATGTCTGCCAGGCCTTTGATGTCCTTGCGGAACCAGCCACCCATCTGCGCACCCGTGTTGCCCATTGGGAAGCTGATGATGTTGAACTGCCTGTAGAACTCACGCATCAGCTTGAGGCCGTTGCCCTCGTACATCCAGGCTGTCATCTGGCGGCTGTTCAGGCCGAAGGGGATGGCGCAGCCGATGGCGAAGGTCGGATCCTTGCCGAAGTAATAGTAAGGAGCGGTGGAGGCGGCTTCCACGGTGCCGGCCTGCACGGCATCGACCGTGCCGAAGGCGGGAACGATTTCGCCCGGGCCATGGGTCGTGATCTGGAACTTGCCGCCCGACATCTCGCCGACCTTTTTGGCGAACACGTCAGACACGCCAAACAAGGTGTCCAGCGACTTGGGGAAGCTCGAAGTGAGGCGCCAGCGCACGTTGGCCTGCGCGTGGACCACTGCGGGTGCAGCACCAGCAGCGAGAATGCCAGCCAAGCCGGCATTTTTGATGACTAAACGACGATCCATAGTAAGCCCTCTGGAATGATTTGTGCATGGGCGACATGCCCCGCACCGATTGCAAATGCCAGTGAATTTTAGAAACAGAAGACACCCTCATGGCGCGGGCTTACCCTAGGGGGATCTGGCCCACACCCATTGCACAACATGCAACCTTCATCACCCGCTGCATTTCCAGGTCTTCAGGTGCCTGCCAGCCAGTTGTCCCTGTCGTGGATGGATGCGCGCAACCACCTGCTGCTGCGTCTGGCCGCCATCGGTGCCGCAACAGCCGGCCCTGTACATGCGATGGCACTGAAAAAAATGGCTGAGCTCGGCTGGTGGCAGGAGTGGTGGATTGGCCGCAATCTGCAGCGGCATCTTGGGCCCCATGCAAAAGCCGATGCGCCCCGACTGCCTTCGGCAGATGTGGCCGCAGACACCCTCTGGGGCCCTGCATCTGGTCTGTCGGCAAGCGATCTGTCCGACACTGAGGCGGTGGATCGCGCCAAGCTGTATTTGCTGGGGACTCTCGAAATGCATCTGGAGTTGCTGGACAAAGCACCGGCGGACGATGATGCGTTGTACTTCTTTCGTGCTGCACTGGCCCGGGAGGAGGCACTCAATGAAGATCTGCTCGTGTTGGCCAACCAGCATGGCTTGCAAGGACCCAGAGGCGGAGCTGGTTCGATGTTTGGCGTGGAATTGCCGGCGCCTGTGGCTACGCGTGAGCCGCTGTGGTTCCCGTCGGGGCGTTCAAGTTTTGGCGTGAGCCCCGATGAAGGCTTTGCCGTTGAGCATCAGGGCCCTCGGCACGAGGTGGATTTGCCGGAATTTGAAATCGACGCGCAGACGGTCACCTGGCAGCAGTACACCGAGTTCGTCAACGATGGTGGCTACGACCGGCAGGAACTGTGGCAGTCCGGGGGCTGGGAATGGCTACAGGGGCTGGTGCAACGCGAGGGCAAACGCGCCCCGGCTTTCGTGGAGCAGATGGGCGGCACCAGTGGCGCGGCCCTGCAGCAGCATTTTGGGCAACCCATGCGGATGCTGGGGAACCAGGTGGCAATGCACGTCAGTTGGTGGGAGGCCGATGCCTGGTGCCGTTGGGCGGGACGGCGACTGCCGGCTGAAGCCGAGTGGGACCTGGCCGCTCGCCAGGGCACCCGCAGGGGCTTTCGCTGGGGGGAGGTACACGAATGGTGCGCGAACACGTTCAAACCCTATCCAGGTTGCGTGCCCGGCCCGCTTCGGTCACTTTGGGAACCGCACGTTGGCCGTACCAGGGTGTTGAGGGGAGCTTCCTTTGCCACGCGCCCCCTGCTGCGCACCTCCTCGGTGCGTACCTGGGCGCAGCCGCAAGATGACCACCTGTTCTGTGGTTTCAGGTCCTGCGCGTTTTGAGGCGACTGAAGTCCCACCACGGCAGGGCTTCGCGAAGCGACAGGACCTCACCGCAGTGGTCCGGCTCGTACCCTGCGAGCTGGCCGATCGCGTGAGCCCAGTCGGCCTGGCTCAGCGCCCGGCGCAGGTTGGCCATCGGGGTTTCGTCCAGGGCCGTTTTCAGACAGACTAGGTGGTAGCGTTCGCGCGCCAGGGGCACAAAGTCCAGGTGAAACGCCAGGGCGGTGGACTCCAATCCAAGACCGACGTCGGCAGACCCCGCCGCCACGGCCTGCGCAATGGCAGCATGTGATGGCTCAGACTGCTCATACCCGGACAGTGCAGAGGCCTCCATGCCCTGCGCTTCCAGCATATCGTCCAGCAGCAAACGGGTGCCGCTGCCGATGGCGCGATTGACAAAACGGGCCTTCAGTCGGGCGACGTCGGCCAGGGACCGCAGACCCAAGGGATTGCCTTTGGCGACGATCAGGCCCTGGGAGCGTCTGGCAAAGCCGATGATCTTGTGCAGGCCCGGCTGGAGCAAAGGCTGGTAGGTGCGCTGTGCCAGGCTGCCGGGGGCCGGGTGGTCGACCGCATGGAATCCTGCCAGAGCACAGCGGCCCTCATTCAAGGCGCGGATGGCGTCCACGCTGCCGCAGAACTGGATGTCCAGATGCAGGGGGCCACGGGGACTGCGCAGGCCGTGCTCCCGCAACAGACCCAGTGCGTCGTCATGGCTGGCGTGGAGCGTGACGACGTGCGCCTGCGGGTCGAAGGCCACGGCAAAACTCTGCTCCAGCCCTGCACGAAGGGCTTCGATCTGTGGTGCCAGCCGGGCCTGAGCCTGTCGCTCGGCCCACAGCAGCTTGCTGCCAAACTCGGCCAGCCGTGCGGCCTGGCCTTTGTCCCAGACGATCAGTTCACTCCCGAGCTCGCTCTCCCATCGCTTCAGTTCCCCCCACACATGCCGGTAGGACACGCCCAGGGATCGGGCCGCTGCTGAAATGGAGCCTTGGTCATGGACGGCGCGCAGCAGGGTCATGAGGGGGTTGGCCACGCCTGTTGGTGGCGGCGTGTTGCCGGGTGCCAGGGTGTAGTGAAGCTGCAACCTATGCACAAGTATGCCTATCGTCAGGGCTTTGCATGCCGCCTAGCATAGTGCAGTATGAATGGATTTGGATCAAGCGCGGCCTTGGCCTGGCAGCTCATGGCGGGGCTGGACCCAGTGCTCTGGACGGTGGTGGGCAGGTCCCTGGCCGTCAGCGGCCTGGCCTGCACGCTGGCCTGTGCGATTGGCCTCCCGGCAGGGGCGTTGCTGGCCTGCGCACGCTTTACCGGGCACGGCGTGGTGCTGGCGGCGCTGAACACGTTCCTGGCGGTGCCGTCTGTGGTGGTGGGTCTGGTGGTGTACCTGGTGCTGTCCCGCTCCGGGCCGCTGGGTTTCCTGGGTTGGTTGTTCAGCTTTCCGGCCATGGTGCTGGCGCAGACCCTGCTAGTGCTGCCGGTGGTCGTGGCGCTCACGCGGCAGGTGGTGGCGGACACCGACGCCCGACATGGGGAGCAGCTCCAGTCCCTGGGCGCGAGCTGGTGGCAACGCAGCCGGTGGCTGGCCTGGGATGAACGGCACACGCTGCTCACGGTTGTTCTGGCTGCGTTTGGGCGCGCGGTGGCTGAAGTGGGAGCCGTCATGATGGTTGGGGGAAATGTCGAGGGCTTCACCCGCGTGATGACCACGTCCATTGCGCTGGAGGCAAGCAAGGGAGACCTGCCGATGGCGCTGGCGCTGGGCGTGGTGCTGCTGCTGGTGATGCTGCTGCTCAACGGCGCCATTGCAGCCCTGAAAGCGTGGCGCGAACGCGCAGAGGGCGCTGTGGGCGTCCAGATGCCAGCTTGGCAGGCATGACGCGGCGTCGCGGTCTGTTGCAGGCGCAGGGAGTGGGGGTGGCATTTGGCCCCGTGCGGGCGCTGCAGGGCGTGAACCTGAGCCTCGAGGCAGGCGAACGATTGGCCTTGATCGGCGGGAACGGCAGCGGCAAGAGCACTCTGCTCAGGGTGCTGCATGGCTTGCAAGCACCTTCCGAGGGGCGAGTGGTGTTCGACGCCCCGGTCCGCAAGGCCATGCTGTTCCAGCGCCCGTTCATCCTGCGCAGCTCGGTGCTGGACAACGCAGCGCTGGGCCTGAGGGCCCAAGGCTTGCCCGTGGAGGAGGCGAGGGCTCAGGCCAGGGTGGCCTTGCAGCTGGTGGAGCTTGATGCCGTGGCCGGCCGCAATGCCCGCACTCTCTCTGGCGGACAACAGCAACGTCTGGCGTTGGCCCGCGCCTGGTGTCTGCGGCCGGATGTGCTTCTGCTGGATGAGCCCACCGCCAACCTGGACCCCCATGGCAAACGCGAAGTGGAGAGCCTGCTGGCGCGCCTGGCGCCGATCACCCTGGTCTTTGCCAGCCACAACCTCGGACAGGTCAAGCGCCTGGCCACCCGGGTCCTCTGTCTGGAGCAAGGGAAGGTGGTGGCTGACCTTCCGGTTGCGGAATTTTTCAACACAGCGCAGCTCCAGGCTGAGTACCCGTCGGCTTACGCTTTTTCACAAGGGGAGTCAGGGTGACAGTTTCTATGCAGCTCAAGTGTTTTTCCCGTTTATTCATCTCAAGGTTAGCTATATTTGTTATAGCTATTGGCTGCTGCACCCAAGCCGTCCAAGCGCAGAGCATCGTGATGGCATCGACGACCTCCACCGAGCAGTCCGGCCTGTTTGGGCACCTGCTGCCGGAGTTCAAAAAAGCGACTGGCGTCGACGTGCGAGTCGTGGCCTTGGGCACCGGACAGGCCATCGACATGGGCCGCCGTGGCGATGCTGACCTGCTCTTCGTGCACGACCGTGTGGCAGAGGACAAATTCGTCGCGGAAGGCCACGCCCTGAAGCGCTTTGACGTGATGTACAACGACTTTGTGGTTGTCGGGCCCCAGGCTGACCCAGCCGGTGCCAAAGGCAAGGACATCGTGGCTGCGCTGCAGAAAGTCGCGGCTGCCGGCGCACCGTTCATCTCGCGTGGCGACAAGAGCGGCACCCATGCGGCGGAACTGCGGTATTGGGCGCAGACCGGAAGTGCGGGCAAATCTGCGGGCTATCGTGAATGCGGTTGCGGCATGGGCCCGGCGCTCAATATGGCCAGTGCAACCAGCGGCTATGCACTCACCGATCGAGGCACCTGGCTGTCATTCAAGAACCGGGGCGGGCTTGTGGTGCTGGTGGAG
>JBDKJB010000131.1:0-5646 GCA_039796835.1 Pseudomonadota bacterium
CAGATGGGCCCGCTGCTGAGGTTCCAGGTAAGGCACCAGCAGATTCAGCACGTGGTGGCCGCCGCGCAGCAGTGATCCTTGGGCGCTTTCGGGCTCCAGCGCATGGCGTGGGTCCCGCACATATTCAAAACTGAGCCAGTAGGTCAACACCACCACCATGCTGGTGGAGGTGGGCTCGATCTCGTTCACATCGATGCTGACGGAGCCTGCACGGGCCATGCACTCCAGCATGGTGCGCAGCGCCCGGGCTTTGTTTTTCAGCACGCCCTGAAAGTGGGTCTCGAGCCGGCGGTTCTTGGACAGCAGGTCGTTCAGGTCGCGGTACAGGAAGCGGTATTGCCAGATCAGCTCGAACAGCGTGTGCATGAAAAACCATGCATCTTCCACGTCGCGCACGCCGTCGCTGGCGTTGAGTAGTTCATTGAGTGCCCGCTCGTAGCGGTCAAAGAGCGAGTTGATAAGCTCTTCTTTGGCGGGGTAGTGGTAGTACAGATTGCCAGGGCTGATGTTCAGTTCGGCCGAGATCAGCGTGGTGGACACATTGGGTTCACCAAAGCGATTGAACAGCTCCAGCGTGACTTCCAGTATGCGCTCGGCCGTGCGGCGGGGGGCTTTTTTGACCATGGATGCCTCTCTCTCGGGCATTCTATGGGGATTCAACTCAGGTCCGGGCCAACTGCACCATGTGGCCGAGGTCGTCCATCACCTCTTGAAGCGTGTTGATCGCACGGCCTACGCGGGTGGGGGAAGGCAGGGCCTGGACCAGGTGTGCCTTGGCATCGTCCAGCGCCCGGTGGTTGAACCGGATCCCGTGGCGGGCCAGCTTGGGAGCCAGCACCGATTTGCGGGTGCGCAGCATCTGCCGCGTGGTCTGGTAGGCGTGTTCGGCCAGCTCGCGCCGACGGGCATAGCTGAAGGTGTTGGCCAAATACAGGGTGGGGTCCCGGTGGTCCGGCTCGAAGAGCAGGATGTCCGCATCCGGATAGGCCGTCTGATAGGCCTTCATGCCCATCTCGAGCCGGGAATGGATCAAGGTGCGGAAGGTCTGCGACAGCACCGAAGGCAGGCCGCCATCGGCAATGCGCGGGATGCGCTGCAGTTGCTTGGCCATGCCCCGCTGCATCACCCGGCTGAATTGGGGCACGGTGGCGTCAAAGGGCACCAGCGGGTTCAGGCACAGCATCAGATCGACACCATCGTCCAGGGCGACCGAAGCGTGCATCGTCTTTTTGAGTGCACCATCCACAAAATAGTGGTCTTCAATCTCAACGGGCGGGAACAGGCCGGGCAATGCAGCACTGGCCTGCACCGCCAGAGAGATGGGCACATGGTCCCAGCCAGCGCCGCCAAAGGCCACCGATTCGCCATTGTCCAGATGGGTGGCCACCAGCGTGAGCTTGCTGCGCAGCTGCCGGAAATCATTGCTGCGGCCTGGCCGCGAGAACAGCTTGGCCAGCTGTAGGTGCACCTGGGCATTGCTGAACACGCCTGCGGGCAAGGCCGCGCCCAGGCGCTCCAGCACCTGCAGCGTGGATTTGCGTTCGACCACCAGTTGCCACCAGGCGCCCACCAGCAGGCCGGGCAGCATCACAGCGCGGCGGGCGTATTCGTCCAGCGCGGGCTCGAGCAGATGGGCAGGGTCAAAGTTCTCGCCGGATGTGTTGCCACCCGGGGCGGAGGGGCCTCCTGGAATGAACAGAGCGCAGATGTCCCGGGGCGACATGCCATTGGCCAGGCCAGCTGCGATGAATCCGCCCGCCGATACGCCCACATAGTGGTGCAACCCGGTGAGGTCCAGACCCTGCAGGGAGTCTTCAAGCGCACACAGTGCACCGATCTCATAAATGGCCCCCAGGGGGCCGCCCCCGGCCAAGGCCAGACCGATCTTGCTACCGGACTGCATTCAGGACTGTTCTGGGCGGGTCAGGCGGCTTTGCCAGCGGCCTTCTTTTTGGGTGCGGCTGTCTTGGCGGGTGCCTTTTTGGGCACTGGTTTGCCGGTTGCCACCGTTCCAGTCCGGGCGGACAGGGCCTGGACGCTGGCATTGAGGGCCTCAATGCGTTCAATCAGGGCATTGACGTCTTTGGCCGACGGCACGCCGAGTTTGTTCAGCGCCTTGGCCACGCGCTCCTCGAAGATGCCCTCTAGTTTGTCCATGTGGCCGGTGGCCTTGGCCGTCAGGCCGCCAGCCATGGCGGTCATGCGGCTGGTTGCTTCAGCGAATTTTTCCTCAGCCATGCCTTGGGTCTTCTTCTGGATGGCCACGCCTTCCTTGACCAAGGCCTCGAAGGCCTTGCTGCCCTCGGCCTGCGCACGTGTGAAAGCTCCGAGGCCCGCCTGCCAGATCTGCTGCGCGGAGTCTTTGACTGCCCCGGGCAGGGGGAGGTTGTCCAGCGGGGACTTGCTGGAAAAGGAGGCGGTCGTGGAGGATTTGACGGCTTTGGTGACCACAGGGCTTCTCCTGAAGGGTGTCGATGTGGCGAGACTGTAAGGGCCGCACGACGCCGACGCTAGGGTCTGGCGACTAAAAAGGCCACGGGTTTCCGCGAGTGCGGTGTCTCGGTGGTCTGGGCCAAACTTGCCGTTTTGCAGCAGATGTGCAGCCATTTCTTCGGAGGTCTTATGCAGTATTTCGTCACCGGCGCCACCGGTTTCATCGGCAAGCGGCTCGTTAAGAAGCTGTTGGAGCGCAAGGGCGCGGTGGTGCATTTCCTGATCCGCGAAGAAAGCGCCGGCAAGGTGCCCGGGCTGCTGAAAGATTGGGGCGTGTCGGCCAGTCGGGCGGTGGCGGTGTATGGCGACCTCACGGCGAAGAAGCTCGGCGTGGCCACTGACCAGGTGAAGGCCCTCAAAGGCAAGATTGACCACTTCTACCTCCTGGCCGCCATCTATGACCTGAAGGCTGATGCCGAAAGTCAGATGGCTGTCAACATCGACGGCACGCGCAACACCTGCGACTTCGCCCGGGCCATCGATGCCACGCATTTCCACCATGTGAGCAGTATCGCGGCCGCTGGCCTGTACGAGGGCGTGTTCCGCGAAGACATGTTCGATGAGGCCGAGAACCTCGACCACCCTTATTTCATGACCAAGCACGAGAGCGAGAAGATCGTGCGCAAGGAATACAAAGGCGCCTGGACGGTCTATCGCCCGGCCTTCGTGGTGGGCGACAGCCAGACCGGTGAAATGGACAAGGTCGACGGCCCGTATTACTTCTTCAAGCTGATCCAGCGGATGCGCCAGATCCTGCCGCCGTGGATGCCGAGCATTGGCATCGAAGGCGGCCGCATCAACATCGTACCGGTGGACTTTGTGGTCAATTGCATTGACCACGTGAGCCACGGCAATGGCATCAAGGGCAAGGCTTTCCACCTGGTGGATCCGGTGGGCTATCGCATCGGTGACGTGCTCGACATCTTCAGCAAGGCCGCACACGCTCCGAAGATGAATCTCTTCATCAATGCCGCCTTGCTGGGTTTTGTGCCCAAGAGCGTGAAGAAGGGCCTGATGGCGCTGGCACCGGTGCGCCGCGTGCGCGCCGCCGTGATGAAGGACCTTGGCTTGCCCGAGGACATCTTCGCGTTTGTCAACTGGCCGACGCGTTACGACCGGCGGGAGCTTGACGCCGCGCTCAAGGGAAGCGGTATCGAGTGTCCGAACCTCAAGGATTACGCCTGGGTGCTGTGGGACTACTGGGAGCGCCACCTGGATCCGGCCCTGTTCATCGACCGCAGCCTCAAGGGCACCGTGGGCGGCAAGGTAGTGCTCGTCACCGGCGGCAGCTCGGGCATCGGCCTGTCGGCGGCCTGCCGCTTTGCCGAGGCCGGTGCCATCACCATCATCTGCGCCCGCCGTGAAGATGAACTGGCCAAGGCCAAGCAGGAGATTGAAGCTTCCGGCGGCACAGGCGCCAAGGTCTTCACCTACTCGGTCGACATCACCGACGAAGCGCAGTGCGAGGAATTCGTGCAGAAGCTCGAAGCCAACCATGGTGGCGTGGACTTCCTCGTCAACAACGCCGGCCGCTCCATCCGCCGAGCTATCGAGAGCAGTTACGACCGCTTCCATGACTTCGAGCGCACCATGGCCATCAACTACTTCGGCGCGCTGCGCATCACCATGGGCCTGCTGCCCGGCATGGTGGCCAAGCGCAAGGGCCATGTGGTCAACATCAGCTCGATCAGCGTGCTGGTCAACGCCCCCCGCTTCAGCTCCTACGTGGCCAGCAAGGCGGCGCTTGACGCCTGGACGAGCTGTGCCGCCTTCGAATTCGCCGACCAGGGCGTCACCTTCACATCCATCAAAATGCCATTGGTGCGCACGCCGATGACGGCACCGACCAAGATCTACGAGTCCATGCCGCTGCTCAATCCCGATGAAGCCGCCGACATGATCATCCGCGCCTGCGTCGAGAAGCCGGTCGAGATCACCACACGCCTGGGCACCTCGGTCGGCCTCTTGCACGTGGCTGCGCCGCGCGTGGCGCAGATCTTGATGAACACCACCTTCCGCATGTTCCCCGACAGCGCTGCTGCCAAGGGGGAAAAAGGGGAAAAGGGCAAGCAGTCCCTGTCACCCGAGGCCATTGCGATGGCTTCGATGATGCAAGGCATCCACTTTTGACTTGAACCAGAAGGCAGAAAAGGGGCGATCAGCCCCTTTTTTTTGGATTCCAGGCCGCTGAGGATATGATTGACGTTTACGTAAACGTCAATCTGTGCCTGAATTTCCCCGGAAGGCTGTCATGACCCAACTCAGCGACGACTACCAGGCTCTGGCCAACTACCGGCCGAGCAACAAAGTGCGTTTTGTCACGGCGGCCAGCCTGTTCGACGGCCACGACGCGGCCATCAACATCATGCGTCGCATCCTGCAGGGCATGGGGACGGAGGTGATCCACCTCGGACACAACCGCAGCGTGGACGAGGTGGTGACGGCGGCCTTGCAGGAAGACGTGCAGGGCATCGCGGTCAGCAGCTACCAGGGCGGCCACGTCGAGTATTTCAAGTACATGGTGGAGTTGCTGAAGGCCCGGGGCGGTGCCCACATCCAGGTGTTCGGTGGCGGCGGTGGTGTCATCGTGCCAAGCGAAATCCGTGATTTGCATGACAGCGGCGTGCGCATCTTCAGCCCGGAAGACGGCCAGCGCATGGGTTTGCAGGGCATGATCGGCGAAATGGTCATGCGCTGCGACCAGGATCTCTCGACCCACGCACCTAAGCAGACCGCAGACCTGGAAGGTCACACCGAAGCCGCCTGGCGCAGTCTGGCGCAATGGATCACGGCCGTTGAAAACACCAAGGCAGATGCAGCGCTGCTGGCCGAGATGCGCACTCAAGCAGCTGAAAAAAAAGTGGCGACCATCGGCGTCACAGGAACCGGCGGGGCGGGCAAGTCCTCGCTGACCGACGAGCTGATCCGCCGCATCCGGCTTGACCAGGATGACCACCTGCGCATCGCCGTGATCAGCATCGATCCGAGCCGGCGCAAGAGCGGCGGCGCGCTGCTCGGCGATCGTATCCGGATGAACGCGATCAACCCCTGGGGCGGCGGCCAGCGGGTCTTCATGCGCTCCCTCGCCACGCGCGACTTCGGCTCCGAAATCAGCCAGGCCCTGCCTGACGTGATCGCTGCCTGCAAGGTGGC
>JBDKJB010000132.1:0-5597 GCA_039796835.1 Pseudomonadota bacterium
CAGCGGCGCCAAAACGACTTCCCGGCTGAGCACGCTCAATGGCCAGCCCGTGCTGCTGGTCGACGAAGGCTTCGACCGCGCCTGGCGCCGTGTGGGCCTGTCGCTCGACCGCACCGGCTTCACGGTGGAGGACCGTGACCGTTCGAAAGGCACGTATTTCGTCCGCTATGTGGAGCCCAACCCGGACAAGGCGGAGCCTGGCTTCTTCGCCAAACTCTTTGGCAGCAAGCCCAAGGAGTCAGCGGCACTTAAGTACCGCATCAGCGTGCAGTCGCAGGGAGAGTCCACTACGGTGGCCGTGCTGTCTGCCACTGGCGCACCCGAAGCCGGCGCCAATGCCCAGCGCATTGTCCAGGTCATTGCCGACGACTTGAAATAACCCCCACCGCCTCACACTGTGTTGCGATTCAGAAGCCTGGGCAGTGGCAGCTCAGGCAATGCCACGCTGGTCGAGGCCCTGCCTGCCTGGGGCGGCGGGACAGGCACCCGGCTGCTGATCGACTGCGGGCTACCCCTCCGGGAACTCGAATCACGCCTGCTACAAGCGGGAGTGGAGCCGACCTCCCTGGGTGGCATCTTCATCACCCATGAGCACAGCGACCACATCGGCTGCGCAGCACGCTTCAGCACCAAGCACAGCGTCCCAGTGTGGATGAGCCACGGCACCTGGCGCGGGGCCCGCTCTCCCGACTTCGAGGGCCGATTGCAGTGGGCGCGCGATGGCGAATCGATAGACTTGGGCGGACTGGAGGTGCTGCCATTCGCCGTCCCGCACGATGCCATCGAACCCTTGCAGCTGAGTTGCGGCAATGGCCGCCAACGCATTGGCATCCTGACTGACCTGGGTCACATGACCGATTCGGTGCTGGGGCATCTTCAGGGCTGCGACGCTTTGCTGCTGGAGTGCAACCACGACCCCCGTATGCTGGAACGCGGGCCCTACCCCCCTTTCCTGAAAGCACGGGTCGGTGGCATCCATGGTCACCTGAGCAACGCCCAGGCCGCTGAAATCGCAGCCCACCTGGACCATGCCAACCTGGGGCGAATCGTGGCCGCGCACCTGAGCGCCCAGAACAACCACCCCGACCTGGCCGTCGCTGCGCTGGCCGGTGCCTTGGGTCGTCCACACGACGAGATCACCGTGGCGAGCCAGCAACATGGTTGCGAGTGGATCCACTTGTGACCGTGCCCGCCCTAGTGGGCAGGCATGAAAAAAGCCGCCTGGTTACCCAGGCGGCTTTTGCTTGACAGCGCAGGCTGATCAGGGCTTCTTGACGGCGTCAGCAGCCTTCTTGGCTGCGTCGCCAGCGGCAGCGGCAGCGGCGCCGGCAGCGGCTGCAGCGTCCTTGACGGAGGCAGCGGCAGAAGCGACAGCGGCCGGGGCAGCAGCGGCTGCAGCGGCAGCGCCGGAGGCGGCATCTTTGGCGGCTTCAGCGGCAGAAGCCACAGCAGCGGGGGCAGCTGCAGCAGGAGCGGCGGCGGGAGCAGGAGCAGCTGCGGGAGCGGCTTCTTCTTTTTTACCGCAAGCAGCCAAAACAGCGGCCATCACCACAGCCAGAACGAGCGACTTTTTCATACGTGCAAAATCCAATTGAAAAGTTGAACAAAGTTGAGAGACTCACCAGAAACCGGAGCAAGACTTTCAAATCCCGGTTCAAACAAGGTTGAGGCCTGGCTCAACCCAGCATTATAGGGTTTTAACTAGGCATTTTTCCAAAGCCCCAAATCTTGTCGGGTCACAGCCCGAGGGTACTGGCTGCAAAACCGGGTGAGCTGGCCCGCAAACGCTCTTCCAGAAGCTCACGCAAAGCCACCCGGCGGGCAGGCTCGCGACCTGCGACACCGTTGCAGCGTGGCACATCCAGACGCTGCATGACCCAGTCGGGTCCGAGCAGCGCACTCGGGAAGTCCACCGGGGCGGCCTGCCGGCACTGTCGGCAGTCGACCAGGTGGCTCCACTTGACCCGCCAGTTCACAAACCTCGCATGCAGGCGCTGCACCGCGTCATACCGGGTCGCCAGCATGGTGAAGCGACGACCAGCTGTGGCCCAGGCGTTGAGCGATTCGGCCACCTCGCGTTCACGCAGGGGCCAGTCTTCAAAGCTTGCATCGCAGACGATGATTTCACGCCAGCCCTCCCGGGCGGCCTGAGCGAAGGCCTGCCGCACAAGGTCCTGGAAGGCCTCGCGCCCTTCAAACTGCCCCTGTGGCAGCGACTCCGGTTCAGACATGCAACCACCCCGCGTTGATCCAGTCAAGCAGTGCTTCACGTGCACCCGAGGACAGACGCCTCAGGCCGCCCACGGCCATGATGCGCTTGTTTGCCAGGTCGTGCAAGATCCGTGCATCGGCTCCGCGCAGCCTGAAACTCTCACCGTTCACAAACAGGTGATCGCCACGGAACATCATCCGACTTCGACGGTCTAGGCGCAACTCGGCAGCAGCGGGCAGCGCACGCCAAGCAACTGCATTCATCGCTTCCGGCCTGGGATCAAACCAGGTGTTGGCCTTGGGTTCTGTGAGGTACTCCCCCAAACTCAAAGACAATGAAGTCGGATTCCGTATCCAGTCAAACACCATTTGCTCTGAAAACAGGAGCAAATTCTCTGGAATTTCCGCTGCCCGTGTTGTGGCGGACTGTCGTGGGTCCTGATACAGACGCATGCCACTAGGAGAGTCAACTTCAACCTGGTCGGCCAGGCGCACGAGCAGTTCCCGCTGCAGCTCGGCACGCGATGGGGCCCGAAAGCCGATCGAACAGGTCATGCATTCGTCAAGCGCCAATCCGTCGTGCGCCCAGCGCGGTGGCAGATACAGCATGTCGCCGGGCTGCAGGTCGTACTCGGCTTGCGGAGCGAAGTTTTGCAGGATCTTGAGCGGTGCGCCTTCTTGCAGGCTCAGGTCGCGCTGCCGACCAATGCGCCAACGCCGCGTGCCTTGCACCTGCAACAGGAATACGTCGTAGCTGTCAAAGTGGGGCCCCACGCCACCGCCGGGTGTCGCGTAGCTGATCATCAGGTCGTCGAGCCGCGCGTCCGGCAGGAAGCGAAACAGGTCCAGCACAGCGCGTGCGCCGTCATGGTGCAAATCCACCCCTTGCACCAGCAAAGTCCAGTCGCGCGCCTTGATCGCAGGCAGCGCGCGGCGCGCAAAGGGGCCCCGTCGCATGCTCCATGGCGACCGGACGGCCTGTGACCGGCGCACCAGTCGCGACTCCACATCGTCATGGGCAGCCAACTCAAACAGCGCGGCCCGTGTCAGCGGTGGCGTTATTCCGGGAATGGCCTGGCGAATCAGCAGCGGCCTTTTTTGCCAGTGCCGACGCATGAACTGCGCGGCTGACAGCCCCCCCAAAAGGGCCATGGGTGATTCAGTGTTCATGTTGCTGCGACAATTCTGCTCCATGCAAGAGATCAATTCTGTCACCCCCCAATGCGTTGTCGCCCTCACCTGGGTGCTCAAGGACACGTTGGGCGAAGAACTGGACGTGCTGGCCGAACCGGTGGAATTCCTCATCGGGGGCACCGACCTGCTGCCCAAGATCGAAGAGGCGCTGCAGGGGCATCATGTGGGGGAGCGGGTGGACATCCACCTTGAGCCCGAGCACGCTTTTGGCGATTTTGACGACCAGCTGCTGTTTCTGGAGCCCCGCGCCGCCTTTCCGCAGGGAACCGAGGAGGGAATGCGCTTCGACGGCGCCGCTCTGCCCCAGGGCTGCAGCGCTCACATTCCACCCGAACGCATCTATTTCGTCAGCGAACTCTATCCCGACCATGTGGTGCTGGACGGCAACCACCCCCTGGCTGGCATGGCCTTGCGTTTGTCCGCCCGAATCGAGGCCGTTCGTGAAGTGACCGAAGCCGAGGTGCTGGCCGGCACCGCTGGCACAAGCTTTTTCAAGCTGGAAAGCGATGCGCCGCTGCACTGAGCCGCGGTGACAGATTCATTTCTTGCCGGTTGAACCGTAGCCCCCCTCACCGCGCTCGGAGGGAGGAAACTCTTCCACCAGGTTGAACTGCGCCTGCATCACCGGCACGATGACGAGTTGCGCGATGCGCTCCATGGGCTCGATGGTGAAGGCGGTGGGCGAACGGTTCCAGGCGCTGACCATCAACTGCCCCTGGTAGTCACTGTCGATCAGACCCACCAGATTCCCCAGCACGATGCCGTTTTTATGGCCCAGGCCCGACCGCGGCAGGATCAAAGCTGCATAAGCCGGATCAGCCAGGTGAATCGCCATGCCGGTGGGCACGAGTTTCCAGGCGTTGGGGGCCAGCAGCAGTGGCTCCTGGAGGCAGGCGCGCAGGTCCAGACCAGCACTGCCGGGGGTGGCGTAGCTGGGCATCTGTGTACGCAGCCGCTCATCGAGGATCTTGACATCAACTTTCATGGAGGCCTTGGCAAACGAAAGAACAGACCGGGCTCAGGCGGTGATGGCAGCCGGCAGGCGGCGGGCGATTTCGCTGACCAGTTGTCGGGCCAGCATCAATTTGGGCGCACGGGGCAGTTCGGTGGCGCCCTGTGAGTCGACCAGCAAGAGCGCGTTGTCATCTTGACCGAACGTAGCCGGGCCGATGTTGCCCACCAGCAGCGGCACCTGCTTGCGGACCCGTTTGGCCTGAGCGTTTTTCAGAAGATCGTGACTTTCCGCCGCAAAGCCGACACAAAACAAGGCACCGCTTTGCGCACGGGGCGACGCCGCCACCGCTGCCAGGATGTCTGGGTTTTCGGCAAACTGCAGCGCGGGCACCTGCCCACTGCCGTCTTTCTTGATTTTTTGATCAGTGGCATTCGCCACTCGCCAGTCCGCTACGGCCGCAGTTGCTACAAAAATAGAAGCAAACTTCTGACATGGACTGACGGCAATCTGCATACCCAGAGCTGATTTCACATCAATACGCGTTACACCGCGTGGGGTGGGCAGGCTGACGGGCCCGGCCACCAGCGTCACCTGCGCCCCCGCTTCACGGGCGGCCCGGGCCATGGCAAAGCCCATCTTGCCGCTGGACAGATTGGTGATGCCACGCACCGGGTCGATGGCTTCGAAGGTGGGCCCCGCAGTCACCCACACCTGGTGCCCAGCCAGAGACTTGGGTTGGAAAAACGCGATCAAGTCTTCGAGGATCTCGTCAGGCTCCAGCATGCGGCCATCACCTGTCTCGCCACAGGCCTGATCGCCATTGCCGACATCCAGCACCACGGTTCGGTCGGCCCGCAACTGCGACACATTGCGCTGTGTGGCCGGGTGAGTCCACATTTCACGGTTCATGGCCGGGGCCAGCAACAGGGGCACGGTGTCGATGGGCCGTGCAAGGCACATCAGGCTGAGCAGGTCGTCCGCCCGGCCATGGAGCAGCTTGGCCATGAAGTCGGCGCTGGCGGGCGCCACGAGGATGGCGTCAGCCCCCCGGCTGAGGTTGATGTGCGGCATGTTGTTGGCCACATCGGCCGCAGGACGCGCATCCCATTGCGAAGTGAACACCGTACGGTTGGACAGCGCCTGCAGGGTCACCGGGGTGATGAACTGCTCGGCGGCTGCGGTCATCACCACCTGGACTGTTGCACCCTCTTTCACGAGAGCACGGCACAACTCGGCG
>JBDKJB010000133.1:0-5574 GCA_039796835.1 Pseudomonadota bacterium
GCAGCTGCTCAACCTGGGCTTGCGCGTCCTCCCTGCGGGTGGTCCACTGGGCGTTTTGCTCTGCCAGGGTGACGAGGCGCTGCTGCACCCGGTTGCGGCCCTCGACCACAAAGCGGATCTCGGCCTCGAGCTTGCCGACCTCGGTGCTGGCTTCGTACAGCAGGCCCTGCGCCTTGTTGACCTGGTCGCCCGCCGCATAGTGGGCCTGGCGCACGTGCTCCAGGTCAGACTCCACCGCGCGCAGGTCTGCCGTGCGGCCTTCAAGGGCCGTGCGCGCGCTTTCAGCGTCCTGATGGATGCGGGTCTGTTCGGCCTGGGCCTCGGCATGCTTGAGGTGCCACAGCTGATGCTGGCGCGTGGTGGCCTGGGCCTGCAGATCTTTGTATCGCCGCGCGACTTCGGCCTGGGCCTCAAGCTTGCTGAGGTTGCTGTCCAATTCGCGCAGGATGTCGGTCACACGGGTGAGGTTTTCACGGGTGTCGGACAGGCGGTTCTCGGTCTCGCGGCGGCGCTCCTTGTATTTGGACACGCCAGCAGCCTCTTCCAGAAAGAGTCGAAGCTCTTCAGGACGGCTTTCGATGATGCGGCTGATGGTGCCCTGACCGATGATGGCGTAGGCCCGCGGCCCCAGACCCGTGCCCATGAAGACGTCCTGCACGTCGCGGCGACGCACCGGCTGGTTGTTGATGTAGTAGCTGCTGGTGCCGTCGCGCGTCAGCACCCGCTTGACGGCAATTTCGGCAAACTGGCTCCACTGTCCCCCTGCCCGCTGGGCGGCGTTGTCAAAGACCAGCTCCACGCTCGCACGGCTGGCAGGCTTGCGCAGGTTGGTGCCATTGAAGATGACATCCTGCATGGACTCGCCGCGCAGTTCGCTGGCCTTGGACTCCCCCAGTACCCAGCGCACAGCGTCCATGATGTTGGATTTGCCGCAGCCATTGGGACCGACCACCCCCACCAGCTGACCTGGAAGCTGGAAGGTTGTGGGTTCAACAAAAGACTTGAAGCCGGAAAGTTTGATGGAGTTGAGGCGCACGGTACCCTGGGTGATCGTCAAAGCGGGAAAGCTTGGATTGTGTCAAATCGCCAAGGCAGTCCTCCCGGCACCTCGAATTTCGCTCCAGCCAAAAATACACTGAAAAGTGATTATTTCCCGTTATTCAGAATCACTAGTTAGATATCAAATAGATAGCGTTGGCTTGCCGTCTCAGGTCTGCTATCTCAGTTGCACCGAGCCAGTAACCGTCACCTGAACGGTGCTGCGACCCGCTTCCACCGGCACCGGCGCGTCTGCGGCAGCCGCCCGGGCCTCCATGGCCATCATGCGGGGACGCGGCACAAAACCCGAGTCGCTGCTGCTGACCGACACCTCTCGCAGGCTGTAGGCGCTGTAACCGAAACCCTTGGCGATATCCTGTGCCTTGGACTTGAAGCGCTCGATCGCAGCCATCTGGGCATCGGCTTCGACCTTCAGGCGCTGGTCACGGCTCAAACCAAAAGAAACGTTGCCCAGGGTGAGTGTCTGGATTTTTCCTGCGGTCGCACTGATGCGGGCAAAGTCACGGCCCTCCAGGATGAGTTCGACGCTGCCCGCCCAACCGCTTTGTTTGCCATCGCGTCCATGCCGCGGATACAGGCTGAAGTTGCCGGTCCGCACGTCCAGTAGGCGTGGCTCGGCGGCGCGTTTCGCTTCGGCCAGGGCGGCGTCCAGGGAGGCCTTGAGCTGGGTTTGCACGGCCAGTGCGTCAGGACCTTCCTTGACCGTGTTCAGGGTGATCATGAGCAGGTCTTGCTGCACCTCAACACTGCCGGTAGCCGACATCTGCACAACGCCCTGGGGTGGCGCAGGCTGGGGCTGGGCGATGGCGGGCACGCTGGTGATGCACACCATCCACGCGAACCAGAGATTGAAATGGGGTCTCATCAGCGTCCTTCATGAGCTTGAGTGGAAGAAAACTTTGATTTTGCGCCCGGGGAGCCGTCGAAGGCCTGCGCGCGGATCTGGGCCCGCAACTCGCGGCGCTGCGCAGGGTTCAGCCCGGCCCCGGAAGCAGGCTCGCCTTGGGCTTGAGCCTTGAGCAGGCCGCGCAGCCCGCCGGGGCCTGCTGGCATGGGCTCTGTCATCGAATTCTGTGCTGGCCCCGGACCGGCCCCCGCCCAACCATTGGCTGGTATCGCCAGTGCACCCAGCAACAACATGCCGATTGCGTTTGTCAAGGTCATTCTCCACATTTTGAAGACCGCAAGATAACGCATTCGATCGTTGCCGGAGGACGGAGGTTTCAGTGCTTATTTTTTCGAGCTGCAATATTTGTAACATTGTGTCAAATGGCAGGCAATTTTGCGACAAAGCTGATTTTGCACGATCACAATGCCTTTGTTACAAATTTGGAAGGACTCACATGAATTCCCCCACTGCCCGCGCCGACAAGATTCTCGTGGTAGACGACGATGCCCGCATCCGCGATCTGCTGCGCAGATACCTGACGCAAGAGGGCTTCGAGGTGTTCCAAGCTGAAGACAGCAAGGCCATGAACCGCATCCTGCTGCGCGAAACGGTAGACCTCATCGTGCTGGACCTGATGATGCCCGGTGAAGATGGTCTGTCGGTCTGTCGCCGCCTGCGGGCCGCCAGCGACCGCACCCCCATCATCATGCTGACAGCCAAGGGGGAGGACGTGGATCGCATCGTGGGGCTGGAGGTGGGGGCCGACGATTACCTTGGCAAGCCCTTCAATCCAAGGGAGCTGCTGGCCCGTGTCAATGCTGTGCTGCGCCGCCGTCCGACGGTGGAAGCCCCAGGCGCACCGTCCAGCGACAACGAGGTGGTGCAGTTTGGGCCCTTCAGTTTTGACCTGGGTGCCCGCACCTTGCACAACGCCAGCGCAGAAATACCGCTGACCACCGGCGAATTTGCCATGCTCAAGGCGCTGGTGCGCCACCCCCGGATGCCACTGTCCCGCGAAAAGCTGGCCATGTTGGCCCGTGGCCGCGAGTTCGAACCCTTCGACCGCAGCCTGGACGTGCAGGTTTCCCGCTTGCGCAAGCTGGTCGAACTTGACGCCGGCAGCCCGCGCTACATCCAGACCGTCTGGGGGGTGGGCTATGTCTTTGTCCCGGACGGCGCCGGCGAGGCCCGGGCTGCCTGACAATCTGGCGGATGCCTGAGTTTCCATCCGCCTCCGCCGAAGACAGCGGCCTGGTGCCGCTTGAAACGCAACCTGCCCCGCTGGAGCTGCGCCGCCGCCCCACGCTGAGCCTGTTCTGGCGTACCTTCTATCTGCTGGCGCTGTTGCTGCTGGGCACGATCGCCGCTTGGCTGCAGACCCTGCGCGCCTTTGAAACCGAGCCGCGCGCGGTGCAGACGGCGCAGCAGATTGCGTCGCTGGTGAACCTGAGCCGCGCCGCCCTGGTGCACTCCGACGCGATCAATCGCGTCTCGCTCATCAAGACCATGAAGGAACAGGAAGGTGTGCGCATCTTCCCGCGCGAGCCAACCGACCGGCATGAAGCTTTCGCCACCGATTCAATGACGCGCCAGGTCACCGTCGAACTGGAACGCAAGCTGGGCCGGGGCACCGTGGTGGCCAGCAGTGTGAACGGCGAACCCGGCTTGTGGGTCGGTTTCGCGATGGACCAAGACAGCTACTGGCTGCTCACCGATCGGTCCCGCTTTCAATCCACCGGGGGTACCACCTGGTTGATCTGGATGGCCATCGCCCTGGCACTCTCCCTCGCCGGCGCAGCCGTCATCGCGCGGCTCATCAACCGGCCGCTGAAAAATCTGTCCTTTGCCGCCAGCCGCCTGCGTGAAGGCGACCTGCAGTCCAGCCACCTGGATGAGGCCGTGGCCACCAGCGAGATCCGCGAGGTCAACATTGGCTTCAATCGCATGGTCCAGCGTCTGTCGGCAGTGGAGCAGGACCGCGCCATCATGCTGGCAGGCATCTCGCACGATCTGCGCACCCCCTTGGCCCGTTTGCGGCTCGAGACCGAGATGAGCGTGTCCGATGTCGAGGCCCGTGCGCACATGGTGTCTGATATCGAGCAGCTCGACGCGGTCATTGACAAGTTCCTGGACTATGCCCGTCCGGGTGAAAGCGCCCTCAATGATGTCAGCCTTAACGACGTGGTGGATGCATGCGCATATGCCGTGCGGGACCACACTGACGTGAGCATCCGGCTGGACCTGACAAGCCAGTGCATCGTGCGGGCGGACGCGGTGGAGCTTGGCCGCGTCATTGGCAACCTGATCGAAAACGCACGGCGCTACGGCAAAACCCCTGGCACGGGCGTCGCCACCATCGACATTGCCGCCCGGCCCAAGGATGAATGGATCCTGTTCAAGCTGCGCGACCACGGCCCCGGGGTGGCGCCCGAACTGCTGGGCAACCTGACCAAGCCCTTTTACCGGGCCGACAACGCCCGCACCGCCGCCAAGGGAGCGGGGCTGGGCCTGTCCATTGTCGAGCGCAGCCTGCAGGGCATGGGGGCCAAATTCGCGCTGGTCAACACCGGCAGCGGCGGGCTGGCCGCGCACATCAAGTTTCAGCGTGCGGTTTGACGCTCACCAAAAGGGCAACCGCCCGGGCTTCCATCGCCCGGCCCTCGCCCACGGGACCCATCCGTTCTGCCGTCTTGGCTTTCACGTTGACCTGTCCGACGGCCAGGCCCAGGGTGTCGGCAATCGACTGGCACATGGCCCCGATGTGAGGGGCCAGCTTGGGCGCCTGGGCCACCACGGTGCTGTCCACATTGCTGATCTGGAAGCCTGCAGCGCGCACTCGGGTGCCAGCCTCGCGCAGCAGCGCACGTGAATCCGCACCCTTGAAGCGCGCGTCGGTGTCGGGGAAATGCCGACCGATGTCGCCGAGCCCCGCCGCCCCCAGGACGGCGTCGGTGATGGCGTGCAGGAGCACGTCAGCGTCAGAGTGGCCGTCCAGGCCTTTGTCAAACGGAATCTGTACGCCGCCCAGAATGAGTGGCCGCCCAGGCACCAGGGCGTGGATGTCCCAGCCCTCTCCCATCCGAAAGCCGGAGGGCGCAGCCGGCGCACGCGCCGCCAGAATGTGTTCTGCCAAAGCCAAATCCTCGGGGTAGGTGATCTTGAAATTGGGGCCAGCGGCGGCGACCAGCCTGGGCTGACGGCCCGCTGCCTCCATGGCGCTGGCTTCATCGGTGACCTGGGGGCCAGCTTTGTGCAGCGCGTCCACCAAAGCCCCCAGGCGGAACATCTGCGGCGTCTGCGCCAGCCATTTGCCCGCGCGGGGTACCGTGGCGCGCACACGGGGCGCATCGTCTGCGGCCGCGGAAGGGCTAGCATCCTTGAGGGTGTCCGCCAGTGGCTGCGCCAGCAGACCGCCCACGGCATCGTCCTGGCATGCAGCGATCAAAGCTTCGACCTGCCGCGGGGTGACCAGGCATCGCGCAGCGTCATGCACCAGCACCCAATCGTTTGCGCCCGCCCCCGCCTCCTGCAAGTGTTTCAAACCATTCAGGACACTGATGGCCCTTTCATTTCCGCCACAAGCAGCTATTGAAAACGAAGCAAATTCTGCCGAATACTTAGTCGCC
>JBDKJB010000134.1:0-5510 GCA_039796835.1 Pseudomonadota bacterium
AACCAGTACAGATTTCCGGGGCTTGCATTGGCCTGGCAGGTGCTTGATGGGGCAGAAGGCTCTCCAGCGGTCCTCAATGCCGCCAACGAAGTGGCTGTGGAGGAGTTTCTGGCCCGGCGCATCCGGTTTGATCAGATCCATGTCGTCAATGCGGAAACGCTGCAAAGGGTGGTGCACACCACCCCCGCCACATTGGACGACCTGGTGCAACTGGATCAACAGGCTCGGTCGGTGGCTCAGGCACTTGCGCGCGGGCTGTCCCGCTGAAGGTATCAGAATGTTGACGGTCTTCGCATTTCTGGTGGCTTTGGGGGTGCTGATCGCGGTGCATGAATATGGGCACTATCGCATGGCTGTCGCATGCGGCGTGAAGGTGCTTCGCTTTTCTGTCGGGATGGGCAAACCCATCTATTCCTGGAGGCGGGAAGGGGTGTCCACCGAATTTGTGCTGGGGATGCTGCCGTTGGGTGGCTACGTCAAGATGCTTGATGGTCGGGAGGCGCCCGTTTCGCCTGATCAACGGCATGCTGCATTCGACGCGCAACCGCTTCGTTCCCGTGCCCTGATCGTGCTCGCAGGTCCAATTGCCAATCTGATCCTGGCTGTGCTGCTGTATGCCGGTATTCAGGTGATCGGGGTCGATCAGCCCAGAGCCGTTCTGGGCTCGCCTGTCCCGGGGTCAATGGCCGACCGTGCGGGGTTGCGGGCGGGGGATCTGGTGTTGTCGGTGGCGGTTGAAGAGGGGGCGGCGCGCGATGTGCGCTCATTTGAAACTTTGCGGTGGCAGATCACTCGCAGTGCTATGCAGGCCCGGGACGTCAAACTGGAGGTCCGGCGCCAAGGCAAGGGGGCAGGCACCGCGACCCTCATGCTGCCCTTGAGCGCCATCGACCGCAGTCAGCTCGATAGCGGACTGTTTCGCAGCATTGGCCTGTTGGGACCGTGGACCGAGCCCAGATTGGGTGAGATCCTGCCAGGAGGTGCAGCGCAGGAGGCTGGGCTCAAACAGGACGACTTGGTGCTCGGCGTGAACGGCATTCGCGTGCTGGACGGAAGCCAACTTCGTGAGCTGATCCTGCAAGGAGATCCGTCAGAGCCAGCGCGCGCAGCTGACTGGGACATCCTGCGAGATGGGGAAAAGCTCCGCCTGCAGGTCTCTCCAAGGTTGGAACAGATCCAGGGCAAACCTGCCCGGCGAATCGGAGCGTATGTCGGAAGCCCGCCTGAAATGGTGACGGTACGACTGGGTCCCCTCGAGGCGCTATGGCATGGTGTGGTGCAGACCTGGGAAGTTTCGGCGTTGACACTGGACACCTTGGGCAAGATGCTTGTCGGACAGGCGTCTCTCAAAAACCTGAGCGGTCCGCTGACCATCGCTGAATATGCGGGTAAGTCGGCCCAGGTGGGAATGGTCTCGTTCCTGACATTTCTGGCCCTGATCAGTGTGAGCCTGGGGGTGCTCAACCTGCTGCCAGTGCCAGTGCTGGACGGTGGGCACCTGATGTATTATCTTTGGGAGTGGGCCACCGGCAAAGCGGTGTCAGATGCATGGGTCGACCGGCTCGCGCGCGGAGGGGTGGCTCTTCTGGTTGCAATGATGTCGGTTGCCATGTTCAATGACGTGACCCGGTTGCTGGGCTGAAGGCGGCGCCGAGTGTTTCAAAATTCCCCCTTAGAAACATGAATCTGTTCAAAATCGGCCGTCTGGCCATGTTGTTGGCGTGGCTGGTCGCGGGCCCCGGTGTGGTCTGGGCGGTGGATCCTTTCACGGTGCGGGACATCCGCGTTGAAGGCCTCCAGCGCGTTGAACCTGGAACTGTGTTTGCTTCCATTCCTGTTAGAGCGGGGGACACCTACACCGATGAAAAGGGCACAACATCCATCCGTGCTCTCTTTGCACTGGGATTGTTCAAGGATGTCCGGATTGAAGTGCTTGGAGACGTGGTGGTGATCATTGTCGAAGAGCGACCCACTGTTGCCGAGGTTGAATTTGTCGGCACCAAGGAATTCGACAAGGATGTGCTCAGGAGAGCATTGCGGGACGTGGGGCTGGCTGAAGGGCGGCCCTATGACAAAGCGCTGGTCGATCGTGCCGAGCAGGAGCTCAAACGCCAATACCTGAATCGCAGCCTCTATGGATCGGAAGTGGTCACCACCATCACTCCAACGGAGCGCAATCGCGTGAACCTCACGTTCACTGTGACCGAAGGAGAACCTTCCCGCATCACCGAAATCAATATTGTCGGCAACCAGGCGTTCAGCCAGAACACCTTGCGGAACTTGTTTGATCTGGACACCGGCGGCTGGATGAGCTGGTACACCAAGTCTGACCGCTACTCTCGGGCCAAGCTCAATGCCGATCTGGAGACGCTCAGGTCCTACTACCTGACGCGCGGGTACCTGGAATTCAGCATTGACTCGACCCAGGTTGCGATTTCCCCCAACAAGAAAGACATCAGCATCACCGTCAATCTGACGGAGGGACAGCGGTTCGTGGTCAGCGCAGTGCGTCTTGAGGGTAACTACTTAGCCAAAGACGACGAATTCAAGGCCTTAGTGGCGGTCAAAGTCGGAGAGCCCTACAACTCCGAACATGTAGCGGCCACAGGCAAGGCATTCTCGGATTTTTTCGGCAATTTCGGCTTTGCTTTTGCACGCGTTGAACCTCGCCCCGAGGTAGACCGGTCCAAGGGCCTGGTCACGGTGGTGTTCCGCTCTGATCCTTCCCGGCGGGCCTATGTCCGGCAGATCCATGTCGCGGGCAACAACAAGACCCGCGACGAGGTGATCCGCAGGGAGTTGCGGCAACTGGAGGCGTCCTGGTATGACGCGGACAAGATCCGGCTCTCGCGTGACCGGGTCGACCGGCTGGGGTATTTCAAGGAGGTCCAAGTTGAGACGCGTGAGGTCGCTGGCACGGCAGATCAGGTGGACCTGGTGTTCAACATCGTCGAGAAAAACACGGGCAGCATCAGCCTTGGCGGAAGCTTCTCCAGCTCGGACGGCTTGGGGCTTTCATTTGAATACAAACAGGACAACGCCTTTGGTTCTGGCAGTTCATTGTCCGCGCAGATCAACACAAGCCGGATCAATCGCACCTTCGTCATCAGCTCCACCAACCCGTATTTCACCCAGGATGGCGTGTCGCGGACGTTTGACATCTACCACCGGACGGTAAGCCCCTACCAGGACCAGACCTATTACAAACTGATCACGACGGGTGCGAGTTTCCGGTTTGGCGTTCCATTCACCGAATTTGACACTGTCTACTTCGGCATGGGCGTGGAAAACACCGAGATTGTGCCGGGCAGCAACCTGCCGGCCAGCTACCAACTCTATGCCAACCAGTTTGGCTTCAACAGCAAAGCGGTGCCCATCACCATTGGATGGGGCCGCGACCGCCGGGACAGCGCATTGGTGCCTTCGCGTGGCACGTTGCAGCGAGCGTTCGGTGAATGGGGTACACAGGCAGGTGACGCCCAATACCTGCGGGCGAACTACCAGTTCCAGTATTACTACCCATTCAGCAAGCAGGTAACGGGCGCGTTCAATGCGGACATTGGCTGGGGCATTCCCCTCGGAGATCGACCCTACCCCCTGTTCAAGAATTATTTTGCAGGTGGTTTGGGATCGGTGCGTGGCTTTGAACAGGCCAGCCTGGGACCCATTGACGCCACAACGGGCATCTCACTTGGCGGTCAGCGCAAGATCTCCTTCAACAGCGAGTTGCTGGTGCCTTTCCCCGGCGTCGGCAATGACAAGACCCTGCGCCTGTATGCCTTCGTCGATGCAGGCAATGTCTGGCTTGACAACCAGCCCGTCAACTTTGCCGACATGCGCATGTCCGCTGGTGTGGGTGTCAGCTGGATTTCCCCGGTCGGTCCCCTGCGGCTCGCCTTTGCCAAGCCCTTCCGTTATGACCAAACGGATAGAATCCAGACATTGCAGTTCCAGATTGGATCGACGTTTTGAAGATGTTTGCTCCCCGAGTTTTCATGCCCCTGGTGGCCGTCCTTTCGATGGCGGTCGGTGGTGTTGTGTCAGCGCAGGAATTCCGCATCGGTTTTGTCAATACCGACCGGGTTTTCAAAGAGGCCAATTCGGCCAAAGCCGCTCAAACCAAACTGGAAGCCGAATTTTCGAAGCGTGAAAAGGACCTCATTGAGGTGGGCAACAGCCTCAAAGCCGCAGCCGACAAGCTTGAGCGCGAGGCGCCCACCTTGTCTGAAAGTCAACGCTCAGCACGCCAGCGGCAATTGATTGAGTCCGACCGCGACTTTCAGCGCAAGCGCCGTGAGTTCCAGGAAGACCTCAATGCCCGCAAGAGTGAAGAGTTGCAGCAAGTGCTGGAACGTGCCAATCGAGTTGTGCGTACCGTGGCTGAGGCCGAGAAGTACGACCTGGTCCTGCAAGAGGCCGTCTATGTCAACCCGAAGCACGACATCACGGACAAAGTGATTCGTGCTCTCAACGCCAGCGCGCCGGCGCGCTGACAGCAGTCCACCCTGCCATGGCCAAGCAGGCCGCTTGGGCCCCTGATGTTTCGGAAATTGCCGCTGTGCTGGGCGGTGAGCTGCACATGCCGTCCCCGGCCGGGTTGTACCGCCCTGTCCATGGCATCGCGCCATTGGAATCGGCAGGACCCATGGACCTGAGTTTCTGGTCCGGTGCCCGTTACAAAGAGCAACTGCAAAACACGCGCGCCGCGTGCGTGCTGGTCACACCCGATGCGCTTGCGCTGGTTCCGACGTCCACCTGTGCCATCTTGGTGTCCAATCCATATCTGGCCTACGCTCGATTGACGCAGTGGTGGAGGGCTCACCAGGACCAGGATGCGGACGGCGAAGCCCGTCTCCATCCCAGTGCCGTGATACATCCCTCAGCACAGGTCCATGCGACCGCCCGAGTTGGCGCCTTGTGCGTTGTCGAGGCGGGGGCCATCATTGGTGCAGAAACGCGCTTGCACTCGCGCGTCACGGTGGGCCGAGGATGCAAACTGGGTGCGAGGTGCATCCTCCATCCCGGTGTGGTCGTCGGTGCGGACGGGTTCGGTTTTGCTGCCGTCGATGGGCGGTGGGAAAAAATCGAGCAACTTGGTGCTGTGGACGTCGGTGACGACGTTGAGATCGGTGCCAACACCTGCATTGACCGCGGCGCTCTGGTGGACACCGTGATCGAGGACGGCGTCAAACTCGACAACCTGATCCAGATTGGCCACAACGTCCGCGTCGGCAAGCACACCGCCATGGCTGGCTGTGTTGGCGTGGCAGGCAGTTCCACCATCGGGGCACACTGCACCTTGGGCGGAGGCGCTGTGGTGCTTGGGCACCTCATCATTGCAGACCATGTCCATGTATCGGCAGCGAGCGTGGTCACGCGCTCCATTTCAGAGCCCGGGCAGTACACCGGCCTGTTTCCCATCGATGACAATGCGGCCTGGGAGCGCAACGCTGCCGCGCTCAAGCAATTGGCTGGATTGCGCCAGCGCATCCGTGAACTTGAAAAACTGA
>JBDKJB010000135.1:0-5465 GCA_039796835.1 Pseudomonadota bacterium
ATGCTTTTGTAGGCACGCCAGCGCACCCGTGCCGCAGCCACTTCGTGCTCGTCATCGGACACGATTTCGATCAGGCGTTCGCATTCGGCGGCCCGCGGCACCACGTCCAGGCCAAGATTCACCACCACGTCGCGCTGTTCGTCCCCCAGGACAATCGGGGACGCCAACAGGAGGGGCGGCGGAGAATGGGCCCAGCAGTGCGCAACAAAATCGGTGGCTGAAAAACTCCACAGAGCAATGTCGAGCGCGCGCAGGGCATCAGGGTCACCCCGCACCGACACACGCGCCCCGGCAGCAACAGCCTTGCGCAACAGGCGACAGGTGTAGTGGATGCGGTCGGGCACCCTCACATGAAAGCGCAGGTCTGTCATGTCTGGTCAGTGAGGTATTGCAACAGCAGGCCCACTGGCCGTCCGGTGGAGCCCTTGGCGGCCCCGCTCTTCCAGGCGGTGCCAGCGATGTCCAGGTGCGCCCAATCGTATTTGGCGGCAAAGCGCTGCAGAAACTTGGCCGCCGTGATGGAGCCTCCCGCCCGCCCGGCAACATTTGCCACGTCGGCGAAATGGGTCTTCAGCCCTTCGGCGTATTCATCGTCCAGCGGCATGCGCCAGCAGGGGTCCTGAGCAGCATCGCCGGCCCGGGTCAGTTGTGCGGCCAGCTCGTCGTTGCTGGCGTACATGCCGGTGCGCACGTGGCCTAGCGCCACCACGCAAGCCCCGGTGAGCGTGGCGATGTCCACCACCGACTGGGGTTTGAAGCGCTCAGCATAGGTCAGGGCATCGCACAGGATCAGGCGACCTTCGGCGTCGGTATTGAGCACCTCGATGGTTTGCCCCGCCATGCTGGTCACCACATCCCCGGGTTTGAGCGCGTCACCACCAGGCATGTTTTCACAGGTCGGGATCAAGCCCACAACGTTGATCGCGGGCTTGAGCACGGACAGGGCCTCGAACACCCCCAGCACGCTGGCGGCTCCGCACATGTCGAATTTCATCTCGTCCATTTCAGCCGCTGGCTTGAGCGAGATGCCCCCGGTGTCAAAGGTGATGCCTTTACCCACCAGCACATGCGGGGCCACGGATGCAGGCGCCCCCTGGTACTTCAGAACGATGAAGCGGGGCTCGTTCCTGCTGCCCTGTGCCACCGCCAGGAAGGAGCCCATCTTCAGTTTGGCGATCTGCTTGGGGCCCAGCACCTCGCATGTCGTCTTGGGCGTCTTGCCCAGCGCGCGAGCCGCTTGAGCCAAATGCACCGGGGTGGCATGGTTGGCCGGGCGATTGCCCCATTCCTTGGCCAGTTCGATCCCGCGCATACAGGCCACGGCCCAATCCAGGTCAGCCTGCAAGGCATCGACGTTGTCTGCGATCACCTCCACGGACACCAGATGCCGACCCTTGGGTTTGGACTTGGTGCTGGAGTAGACATAGCTGCCCTCTGCCAGCCCCAGAATGGCCGCACGCAGCTGGGGACCATCAAAACCCGAGGCAGCGGCCAGGCTGATCCGTTTGGCATGGGTATTGCCTTTGAGGGAACCGGCCACGGCCACCGCCGCTTTGCGAACCTGCGCAGGCGTGCCGTCACCCACATGAGCCAGCAGCAGGCGCTGCGCCACCACCCCGGGGGCTGCCGGCACCGAAACGAGCTTGCCCGCGCCGGCTTCAAAGTCACCCTGCCCGGCCAGTTGCATCGCCAGCTTCAGCAGAGGGGAGCGCGCGGGCGCTTTGGCCTTGGCGGGCTCTTTGCCCAGAGCCTCGTTGCCCATGAACAGCACCGCGGTGTCACAGTCCGAGCGGGCCAAGGCCGCGAGTGCTTGGGTGGGGGGGGAATGGAGGTGAAAGTTCATAATGCGGGGCTGATTCCAAACGATGTTATTCCATTCATCCATCCGCAAGGAGCTGGCGCGCAGTTTTGGCGCCAGTTTCATCGTCCTCGTCACGGTGGTGATGACCATGACGCTCATCCGCACCCTGGGGCAGGCATCGCGCGGCAGCTTCAATCCGTCGGACGTGATGCTGGTGGTGGGCTACACAGTGCTGACCTTCCTGCCCAATGTGGTGACCATGGCCCTGTTCATCTCGGTGGTGGGCACGCTCAGCCGCCTGTACCGCGACAGCGAAATGGTGATCTGGTTTGGCAGCGGCACCGGCCTGCGCCAGTTGGTTGGGCCGGTGATGCGTTTTGCCTGGCCCGCTGTGCTCGCGATCGGGGCGCTGTCGCTGTTTGCCTATCCCTGGGCGAACCGCAGCATTGACACCATCCGGGAGCAATATGAGCAGCGGGGTGACCTGGAACGGGTGGAACCTGGCCGCTTCCAGGAGTCCGCCGATGGCAAGCGGGTGTTTTTTGTGGAGAAAAACGCCGACGGCGAGCGCACCGGCGCCAATGTGTTCATCGCCACGCAGGATGGCAACAAGGAAACCGTGACCACCGCCCGCAATGGCCGCATTGAATTTGAGCATGGTGCCCAGGTGCTGGTCCTGCGCAACGGCCAGCGCATGGAGCGCACCAAGGGCCAGGACGACATGAAGATCAGCTCGTTCGAGGAGTACCGCGCCCGGGTGGATGGCGGCACGGTGGACCCGAAGGCCTTCGCCCCCCTCAATGCCGTGCCATCCCTCGACCTGCTGATGGAACCCAAACCGCGCCAGTTGGGGGAGCTCTTCTGGCGTATCGGCTTTGCAGTGGCAGCCCTCAACCTGATGGTTCTGGCGGTGGCTACGTCGCGCATCAACCCACGCATGGGCCGCACTGGCAACCTGGTTTTTGCGCTGTTTGCCTTTCAGGTGTACCTCAACGGTCTGAACCTGGGCCAGAACTGGATTGCCCAGGGGCGCTTCGGGTTCTGGGAACTCACACTGCTGATGCATGGCGGCGTGCTGCTGATGGCTGGCTTCTGGCTGGCCAAGCAACACAACAACTGGGGTGCCAACCCCTTGCACTGGTTCCAGTCTCTGCCGGGGAGCAGCCGCACCAGCCCATGAAAACCATCCGCACCCTGATCTTTGGCGAGGTGGTCCGCGCCGTGGTCTTTGTGACCCTGGGCTTCCTGTCGCTCTTTTCTTTTTTTGACCTGGTGGACCAGCTGCGGGCCATCGGTCAGCCGGCATCCCCCGGCTACCAGATCCCCCAGGCCCTCATGTACGTGGCCCTGCTGCTGCCCAGCCACCTGTACGAACTGATGCCCATCACCGTTCTGATCGGCACCATCTTTGTCATGACGCGTCTCGCACAGAGCTCAGAATTCACCATCCTGCGCACCAGCGGCCTGGGGCCGACACGCGCCCTGCGCATCCTGCTGGCCACCGGGGCGGGGTTTGTGGTGCTGACCTTTCTGGTGGGCGACTATCTGGCACCCTGGTCGGACCGTGCTTCGCAGCTGCTCAAAGCGCGGTACGACGGCCACATCCGCGCCGGGCACACCGGAGCCTGGCTGAAAGAGCGCAAGGACTACGGCCAGTTTGCCGCCAATGTCTCTGCCCTGGCCTCTGATGGCAGCATGGTGGGCGTACGCATTTTTGAATTCGACAACCAGGGGCTCATGGTGTCCAGCATCTACGCGGGCAGCGGCGTGTTTGGCACCGATGATGCTTGGCTGCTGCGCGATGTCGAACGCACCGAATTCAGTCCGAGCCAGAGGAACGGCCCCAAGGCCACAGATTTGAGGGTGGACCGCCAGCATCTGGCGGAATTTCGCTGGCCGACGGAAATCAGCGCCGAAATGGTGTCGACCGCCGTGCTCAAACCTGAGCGCATGAGCACCGTGGACCTGTTCCAGTATGTACGCCACCTGCGGGCCAACGGCCAGTCGGCCCAGCGCTACGAAATCGAGTTCTGGAAGAAGGTGTTTTTTCCGCTCAGCTGCCTGGTGATGGTCGTGCTGGCCCTGCCCTTTGCCTACTTGCACTTCCGCAACGAGGGCATTTCAGGCTACGTCTTCGGCGGTGTCATGGCCGGCATCAGCTTCTTTTTTCTGAACAACGTGTCGGGCTACATCGGGGAGCTGCAGGATTGGCAACCCTGGGTCACCGCCGCCCTGCCCGGCCTGGTCTATAGCCTCATCTCACTGGCAGCCTTTGGCTGGCTGGTGCTGCGCCGATGACCGTGATCGTGCTGCTGGCCCATGGCTCTCGGGATCCACTGTGGAAGCAGCCGGTGGAGGCGGTCGCTGCAGCGCTCGCCCAGCATCGGCCGGACGCCGTGGCGGGTTGTGCCTACATCGAACACTCCTCACCATCTTTTGAAGAATTTTCCGATATTCAGTGTGCAAATGGTGCTACTGAATTTATAGTATTTCCCTTGTTCATCGGAGCAGGCCGGCATGTCCGGGAAGACGTCCAGGCCCTGGTGCAGGCGGCCCGCGCCAAGCACCCCGGGGCCCGCTTCGAGGTGCGTCCCTTCCTGGGTGATGAGCCCAGCTTCACGGCCATGGCTGTCCGTTGGGCAGCCGGCACGCCAGCCGAACCGGGGGCTGTTTGAGCGCCCCGCGACTCATGCTGCTGCTGCTGGCCGCCACGCTGGCACTGGCCTTGGTGCCAACGCTGTGGCCGTCGCTGGACTTCGCCGTGTCGGCCTATTTCCTGGACCCTGCCAATCCACTGAAGACACGGGACTGGTGGTGGGTGGAGGCCATCAACGAACATGTGCCGACCGTGTTCAGAGCCATTGCGGTGCTCTTCATTCCGGCTTGGTGGTGGGCACGGCGGCGTCCGAATGCGCGGCGGTGGGCTTCGGCCATCGCCTTTGTGGGCCTGTCGTTGTGGGTGGGGCCCGGCCTGCTGGTGTCGGGAAGCAAGGAGCTCACGCTGCGCGCGCGGCCCCAGCAGGTGCAGGAGTTCGGGGGTTCCTGGCAGTATTCCCGGGCCCTGACGCGCGGCGGGCAATGCAACGACAGCAATTGCGCGTTTCCCAGCGGCCACACCGCAGACGGGATCTTCCTGGCGTCGTTGATGCTGTTGTTTCCCCGCCGCAGGTTCCTGTGGGCTGGCTTGGGGTTGGCAGCGGGCGCTCTCGTGGCATTTGCCCGCGTGTCGGTAGGGGCGCACTGGCTGAGCGATGTGCTGTGGGCCTTTCCGATCACCCTGCTGGGCAGCCTGCTCACCTACGGGCTGATGTGGCGCGCCTTTCCAACCCAAGGTGATAATTCAGGCCATCAAAAGATAAATTCGTCATGAATCTGCATCAGTTCCGCTTTGTGCAAGAGGCCATGCGGCGCAACCTGAACCTGACGGAGGCCGCCAAAGCCTTGTTCACCTCCCAGCCTGGCGTGTCCAAGGCCATCCTCGAGCTCGAGGACGAATTGGGCGTGGACATCTTTGTGCGCCACGGCAAGCGGCTCAAAAGCGTGACCGAGCCGGGCCAGCATGTGCTCAAAAGCATCGAGGTGATCCTGCGCGAAGTCGGCAACCTCAAGCGCATCGGCGAGCAGTTCAGCGCCCAGGACAGCGGAACCCTGTCGCTGGCCACCA
>JBDKJB010000136.1:0-5394 GCA_039796835.1 Pseudomonadota bacterium
TGGCCGTCGCGGTGGAGAGGGAGAAGGGTGTTCATGCTTTGGACAGACGCAAGATGTGTTCCACCTGTTGTGCGATGGGCCCCGGAATGGGTTGGCGGCCCTCCAGCACGGCGCGGATGTAGTGGGCGGTGGTCTGCGGATCGGTGGTGGCCGGCAGGTCAGGCAGGCATGCTAGGCTGCCCGCTTGCACGGGTTGCTGCAGCACCGGTTCGCCATCCACAAAGCCTTGCATGGCGGGCGCGCGGCGGGGGTCGGCCACGGCTTCGCCTTCGGTGCCGCGCAGCAGCAGGGCGTGGGCACGGGTCAGGCGCAGGGTTGCTGCCATCGATGCAGCATACTCCGGATGGGTGTAGCTGGTGACCAGCAGGGTCTTGCCGCCTGGGGCGGCCCGCACCGGGTTCATCAGCTTGACGACGCTGTGCGCCGAATTGCGCAGGCCGACGGTGCGTCGCACGTTCAGCAGGCGCTCCAGGCCGGGGCTGAGTTGACCGGTGGGCACAAACTGGAGTTCTCCAGGCGCCAGGCTGGCCCCGGCTGGGGATGCCATGCCGTCCAGTAGTTCCAGCACTTTCGACGTGAACACCCGGGTGCTTTCGGTGGCCACGCCATGGACCAGCACCGCCAGGCCTTCCCGCGCCAGCAGCTGGGCCAGCAGCGGGGTGAGCAGGGGCAGCTTGCGGGCGCCGTTGTAGCTGGGGATGACGACCGTGGTCTGCGCCGCATCAGCCGTTGGCACCGTCTGGAGCCGCGCGTGGGTGGCGTCGAGGAAACCGGCCATCTCCTCCGGGGTTTCACCCTTGATGCGCATGGACAGGCAAAACGCCCCGATCTCGAGGTCGGTCACGGTGCCGTCCAGCACCTGGCCGAACAGGTCGGCCGCCTGCGCCCGGCTGAGCGCACGGGCGCCTTCGCGCCCACGGCCAATTTCCCTGATGTAGGCGGCAATGCTCATGGTTTGGCGTCGATCAGGTCCAGGGGTCTGCGCCAGGGATTGAAGCCGCTGACCAGTGCACTGGCCGCCAGGATGAGCGCGCCACCGAGGTAGATACCGGAGCCGAGGGGCTCGCCCAGAAACAGATGGCCCCACAGCACGCCGAACAGAGGCACCATGAACATGGGCGTCATGGCGGCCACGGGCGTGACGTGCGCGAGGATGCGCAGGTGCGCCCAATAGGCCAGGCCGGAGGTGAGCACGCCCAGAACCGCGGCGATGCCCAGGGCCAACGGTGTCCATTGCGCTTGCGGCAGCGTCCAGACCGCGGGCGGCAGCAGTACCACAAATGACAGGGCGTGGATGCCTGCAGCCACCTGGAGCGGCTGCAGGCGGGACAGGGCGCGCTTCATGAATGAGGTGGAGGTGCCAAAGCAGGCCGCAGCCAGAATGCAGCCGGCCACAGCCCACAGCACGTCGGGGGTGAGCGCCACGGGGCCGAGTTTGACCACCAGGCCCACCCCGACCACCCCCACTGCGCAGCCCAGCAGCTTGCGCGGCGTGAGCGTGTCTTCCTTCATCCAGGCGGCAAAAAAAGTGCCAAAAATGATGCCGGTGGAATTGAGCAGGGCGCTATAGCCGGCGGGCAGCACCAAGGCAACCAGGCTGAACAACACGAAGGGGATGGCCACAGACAGCGCTGCCAGCACGAGCAACTCGGGCCAGTCGCCCAAAGGCCAGGCGTGACGCATCAGCCGCATGATGACGAACAGGGTGACCGATGCCAGCCCCAGCCGCAGAGTGGTCAGCACATAGGGGCCGAGCACCGGGCTGGCGACGCGCAGCAGCATGAACGAGCCGCCCCACAGGGCCGACAGCCCAACAAGCTGCAGAAGGTATTTGAGTTTCAAGCGCGGTGTGTCCTGTCCGGTGCCCCGGGGCCGCCCCGGGTGGCACCGAATGTACTGCATGCCGCAGCACCGATTGGGTTAGCCAGGGCTCATTGACAGTGCCACCATCCGTTTGATCTGCGGTCCGCAGGAACCGCAGTTGGTGCCGCATTTGAGCGCAGCCTGAAGCAGCCCCAGGCGCTCGTCCGCGCTGCCTGTGCACTGCCTGAGCTGGGCGTCGATGGCCTGATCGGTCACATTGAAGCAGGTGCAGACCTGCTTGCCGCGCGACTGCACGGCGACGGGCGGCTTGGAGCCGGGGGCCAGCAGCAGGCGGCCGTAGGTTTGCGCGGGCAGCTCGTCCTGCAGCAGGGTCTTGATCCAGGCTTCGGCGCTGGTGTCGCCGGCCAGCAAAAAGGCGTCGAGCTGGATGGTGGTGTCGGCGTGTTGGGACATGCGCATGGCGCGGCGTTGACCCTTCTTGCGGTCGGCATAGCGCATGGTGTCGCTGCCGATCAGGCCCAGCTGTTCCTCGATGCGCGACAGCAGTTCGTCGGGTGGGGCCTCGTGCGCGGCGGCGCGGAACAGCACGCCGTGTCGTTGCCGTGCCGCCTCCGCCAACGGCGTGTTGCTGGCAAACGGAACGCAGCTTGCATAGGTAAACAGCCGCATTGTCCTTACCAGTTCTTCGCGAGCAGCGATCACTTTGGAAGCTGGTAGCCAGGCCACGCCCAAAAGCTGCCACGGCAGTTCGGCCTTCAAAATCTTGACGGCTGCGTGTTTCAGCTCCGGCTGTTTGGAACTGGGGCAGTAGGCGCTGGTGGTCAGCGCGTTCACGCCGGCCAGTGGTGCGCCAGTGCTGGAGCAACCGCTCAAAAACTCCTCACCCCAATGCATGGCGATGAAAGCCTGGCTCATACCGATCTCGTCGCTGGCCTGCAGCGGCACCACGATGGAGCCGCGCTTGCTGGTCACGTGGACCAGGTCGCCTTCCTTCAGCAGGCGGCGCGCCATGTCCTGCGGGTTCATCTGCACGGCGGGCTCGGCCACGTGGCCGAACAGGCGGCCCAGCAGGCCCGTGCGGCTCATGCCATGCCACTGGTCACGCAGGCGACCGGTGGTCAGCGAGAACGGGTAGCGCGACTCGCGCGGCTCGGCCACCGGCTTGTAGACGGTGTTAACGAAGTTGGCCTTGCCGTCGATGGTGGGGAACAGCATGTCCTCGTACAGGCGGGGCTTGCCGGTGCTGGCGCCCTGGGGGTAGGGCCATTGCTGCGGGCCCTGGGCTTCGAGCAGGGCGTAGCTCAGGCCGGTGATGTCAAGGTCGCGGCCTTTTGTGGACTCGCGGTGTTCGTTCCAGATTTGTTCCGGAGTCTGGTAGGGGAAGAGGCTTATGTTTTGAGGCCGCTGTGCAATTGCAGCCGTTTCCAGCCGCCGGGCGAAATCGACGGCGATCTGCCAGTCGTGGCGTGATTCACCGGGCGCAGCCACAGCGGCCCGCACGCGGCTGATGCGGCGTTCGCTGTTGGTCACCGTGCCTTCCTTTTCACCCCAGGTGGTGGCGGGCAGCAGCAGGTCGGCGTACTGGCAGGTGGCGGTGCTGGCAAAGGCTTCCTGCACCACCACGAATTCAGCGCGTTCCAGCGCACGGCGCACGGTGGTCTGGTCCGGCATGCTTTGCGCCGGGTTGGTGCAGGCAATCCACAGCGCCTTGATCTCGCCGTCGGCGGCGGCCTGGAACATCTCCACAGCCGTCTTGCCGGGCTTGTCGGGCACGGCGTCCACACCCCACAGCGCCGCCACTTCGGCGCGGTGCCCGGGGTTGGCCATGTCGCGGTGCGCGCTGATCAGATTCGCCAGCCCGCCCACTTCGCGCCCGCCCATGGCATTGGGCTGGCCAGTAAGCGAGAACGGCCCGGCGCCAGGCTTGCCGATCTGCGCCGTGGCCAGGTGCAGGTTGATGAGCGCGGCGTTCTTGGTGGTGCCGCTGCTGGACTGGTTCAGGCCCTGGCAATACAGGCTCAAGGTCGCTGTCGATGTGGCGAACAGGCGCGCGCAATCCAGCAGGTCCTGCTTGCGGATGCCGCAGGTGTGCGCCACCACGTCGGGCGTGTAGTCGCGCACGGTGGCCTTCAGCGCGTCAAAGCCGGTGGTGTGCGCGGCGATGAAGGCCGTGTCCACCCAGCCTTCCCACAGCATGATGTGTAGCAGGCCGTTGAACAGCATCACGTCGGTGCCGGGCAAGAGTGGCAGGTACAGGTCGGCAATGCCGGCGGTGTCGGTCTTGCGCGGGTCGCAGAAGATGATCTTCAGGCCGGGGTTGGCCTTTTTGGCGTCTTCAATGCGGCGGAACAGGATGGGGTGCGCATATGCAGTGTTGCTGCCGACGATGAAGATGCAGCTGGCGTGGTTCACGTCGTCGTAGCAGGCCGGCGGCGCGTCGGCGCCCAGCGTCTGCTTGTAGCCGGCCACGGCGCTGCTCATGCACAGGCGCGAGTTGGTGTCGACGTTGTTGGTGCCGATCAGGCCCTTGGCCAGCTTGTTGAAGACGTAATAGTCTTCGGTGAGCAGCTGGCCGCTGATGTAAAAGCCCACGCTGTCCGGACCATGCTCGCGGATGGTCTGCGCGAAGCCTTCGGCGGCAAAGTCCAGCGCGGCGTCCCAGCTCACGGCCTGGGGTGTGGCATTGCGGTGCAGACGGCGCATGGGCTGCAGCAGCCGGGTTTGCAGCGTGATCTCGCGGCTGGCCGTCAGGTGCAGCGTGGAGCCCTTGGTGCACAGGCGGCCAAAGTTGGCCGGGTGGTCCGGGTCGCCCCTGACGTTGACGATCTGCGCGCCGTCGGACTCGATGATGACGCCACAGCCCACCCCACAATACGGACAGGTGGATTTGGTTTCTCGCATCCCGGCAGCCCTCAGGCTGGGGCCGCAGCGCCGGGCCGCCCCAAGCAAGGCTGTGCCCCCTCGGGGGGCAGCGACCCGCGTAGCGGTGGAGCGTGGGGGCTGTCTGTTTTGCGGCGCGCCGGTCCGGCGATGGGGCGGACTTGATCCGTCGCATGGCCCAGCAGTTCGGCCGAGTCCAGGTACACGGCGCCGTCCTTCACCTGCACGGCAAATTTGGGCGTGCAGCCTTCGTCGGGCGCCTTGGCGCAGCCATCCGCCAAGCCGATGTTCCAGTTGTGCAGCGGGCAGGCCACGCTGCTGCCATGCACGATGCCCTGGGAGAGCGGACCGCCTTTGTGTGGGCAACGGTCCAACAGTGCGAACACCTCGTCCTCGCTGTTGCGGAACACCGCCACGTCTAGCCCCTGGGCCCGGGACACGCGTCGCGCCCCCAGTACCGGAATGTCGGTGACAAGGCAGATTTTTTTCCAGTCGGTCATTTTGCTATCAAAATAAAAGCTAACTATTGAATTGAATCAACGGAAAATCCGCTTCTTTTTCATGGAATCAGGTTGACAAGGCCTCAAACTGCCGCTTGTCGACAGCCGCCTTGTCGAGTTCGAACCAGGGGTCGGGCTCGCCATCCAGCGCAAACTGCAAGCGCTCCCATAGCGCCTTGCGGCCTTCATG
>JBDKJB010000137.1:0-5393 GCA_039796835.1 Pseudomonadota bacterium
GGACATGGTCGATGCGCAGGCCCTGGTTGCGGCGGAAGCCTGCATTGCGAGAGTCCCACCAGCTGAAGTTTTTGGTGGGCTGCGGAAACAGCCGCACTGCGTCGTGCATCCCCAGGGCCGCCAAGGCGCGCAGGTGGTAACGCTCTTCTTCGGTGCAGTGAATGCTGCCCTCCAGCCCCATCGGGTCCCAGACGTCATCGTCGTCGAAGGTGATGTTGTAGTCGCCCATCAGCACCAGGCGCGGATGGATCTGCAACTCGGCCTTGATCCAGGCGCGCAAGCCATCAAGCCAGGCCATCTTGTATTCGAACTTCTCGCTGCCGGGCTCCTGGCCGTTGGGGAAGTAGGCGCCCACCACGCGCAGCGGGCCAGACGCAGAAGAGTAGGTGCCCGTGATGACGCGGGCCAACTCGTCGTCAAAGCCCGGGATGTTGCGCACCACGTCCGTGGGCGGTGCCAAAGCGGCTTTGCGCGTGAGCAGGGCGACCCCGTTGTAGGTTTTCTGACCGAAGACCTCCGCCGTGTAGCCGGCAGCATCGAATTCCAGGCGCGGGAATTTGTCGTCGGTGAGTTTGAGCTCCTGCAGGGCCAGCAGGTCAATCGGTGCGCCAGCTGCCTCCTGTGCTGCCAGCCAGTCCAGCACCTGTGGCAAGCGCACGGTGAGCGAATTGATGTTCCAGGTGGCAAGCTTCACGGTGACCAAATATCAAATATGGAACACCGCCAGAGCCCCGACCACCACACCCGCACCACCCGCACCAAACATGGCCCATTCGACCCATTTCTTCTTGGTCAGCAGTGCGATGGCGGCCAGTGCGATGGCGATCTGCAACACCGTGGTGGCCTGGGCCCAGCGGTGGTGCTGGTGCATCTGCTCGTCGCTCTGCTTGTCCCATTGCGTGGCCTCGGCCTCGAGCTTCTCGGCGGCGGTCTTGATCTCACCCTTCTCCTTTTCGTAGCGGTCGATCTTGGCCTGGTACTTGGCCTTGTCGGCCTCGACCGCGGTGAGATCGCGGGAGACTTCGGCAAGGGATTGCTTGGTGCTCTTGGCCTGGAAGTAATTCCACTGGTTGGAGGCTTCGGTTTTCTTCAGCGCTGCGTTGTTCTTGAACAGGCCGGCGTTGGCCTGCGTGGCACCGCCCATGTAGGCGAAGATGGCGCCCACCGTGGCGATGACGGCGGTGAACATGGCGATCTGGTTGATCATGCCGCCGCCTTCGGCGTGCCCATCGTGACCCCCTTGGGTGGCGTGCTCCAGCTCGTGGTCGTGCGGGCCGTGGACGTGAAAACCTGCTCCGGACATGGGGTGCTCCTTGGTGGGGTCAGTGCGATGGACGCCAATCCTGCGGCGCCGTGTTGAGGTAAGTGACAAAGCTGTAGGGCATGCCGCTGGCCGAGCGGTGGTGGCTGCGGGCGGCTTCTATCCAGTTGGATTCCAGGATGGGAGCGTGGGCGTCGCCATCGGCATCCGTTTCGATCTCGGTCACTTCGGCCTCATGGGCCCAGGGCAAGGCCTGGGCATAGACCTGCGCGCCGCCGATGATCCAGGCAGTCGGGGCGTGCTCGCACATCAGGAGTGCATCATGGACATCCTGCACGACCTGCACGCCAGACTCTTCACCCTCAGGGCGCCAATCCGTTGAACGCGTCAGCACGATGTTGCGTCGTCCCGGTAGAGGTTTGAAGCGCGGCGGCAGGGAGTCCCAGGTGCGGCGGCCCATGATGACCGGACAGCCGGCCGTGAGGGTCTTGAAGTGCGCCAGGTCTTCCGGCAGGTGCCAGGGCATGCCACCGTCCTTGCCGATCACGCGGTTGCGGGCTTGTGCCCAGATCAGGTGGATCTGCACGGCAACAGGCCTCAAACGGCCACATCGGCCTTGATGGCCGGGTGGCATTGGTAACCCTGGATCTCGAAATCTTCGTACTGGTAGTCGAAGATGGAGGCAGGTTTGCGCTTGATGTGCAGCGTGGGGTAAGCGAAGGGCTGGCGGCTCAATTGCAGATCCACCTGCGGGTGGTGGTTGTCGTAGATGTGGCAGTCGCCGCCAGTCCAGACGAAATCGCCCACGTCCAGGTCGCACTGCTGCGCGAGCATGTGCGTGAGCAGCGCGTAGCTCGCAATGTTGAAGGGCACGCCGAGGAAGGCATGACAGGGCATCAACGCCATCTTGGAGAGTTCGGCCACATTCCAGCTGCTCACGATGATGCGGCGCGAATCGGGGTTGGTTTTCAGCGTCTTGACCACGTCACTGATCTGGTCGATGTGGCCGCCACCTGGGGTGGGCCAGCTGCGCCATTGCACGCCGTACACCGGGCCCAGGTCGCCATTGGGCTTGGCCCATTCGTCCCAGATCGTGACCCCTCGCTCACGCAGCCAATTGTTGTCGCTGCTGCCTTGCAGGAACCACAGCAGCTCGATGATGATGGCCTTGGCGAAGACTTTCTTCGTGGTAACGAGCGGGAAGCCCTCGCTCAGGTCGAAGCGCATCTGGTGGCCGAACACGCTGCGCGTGCCCGTGCCCGTGCGGTCGGCCTTTTGCACGCCTGTGGTGTACACGTGGCGCATGAAGTCTTCATACTGGGAGCGGATAGAACGGGCGGCGGTCATTGGGTCAAATTCTAGGGCGAGGCCTCAACCGTTTTGCCGTCGATGTCGTCACGCACCCGCTGTGGCAACTGCTTCAGCAACCAGCGGATGGCCAACGGTACGATCACCAGATCGTCTGCCACACCCAGGAATGGCACCATGTCCGGGATCAAATCCACCGGAGAGACGAGGTAGAGCAGCACGCCGGCCGTTCCCCATTTCAGCCAGGCGGGGGACAGCGGGTGGCGCAGGGCCTTCCACAGCAGACGCAGGTCGCTGCGCACCAAGGCCCAGATCAGCCCCAGACGTTTCCACATGGCCAGCTCCTTGCAAAAAGCCAGAGCCCTTAACGTGGGGTCACGGCGCGGGATGACAAGGCCTCAGGCGCCGAGCCGCTCACGTTGGCGGGCAATCTGCGCGCGTACTTGGGCGGGCGCGGTGCCCCCCAGGGTGTTGCGGGCGTTCAGGCTGCCCTCCAGGCTCAGCACTCCAAACACGTCGTTGTCGATGCTGGCGTGAAAGCCTTGCAAGGTGGCCAGCGACAGCTCGGACAAATCCACCCCCTGCGTCTGCGCGGCCTTGACGGCATGGGCAACCGTTTCGTGCGCGTCCCGGAAGGGCAGGCCCTTTTTCACGAGGTAGTCCGCCAGGTCGGTGGCCGTGGCGTAGCCACGCGCGGCGGCCTGACGCATGGCGGCGGCGTTGACCGTCAGGCCGCCCATCATGTCGGCGAAGATGCGCAGGGTGTCCTTGAGCGTGTCAACGGTGTCGAACAGCGGCTCCTTGTCTTCCTGGTTGTCTTTGTTATAGGCCAGGGGCTGGCCTTTCATCAGCGTGATCAGGCCCATCAGGTGGCCAACCACGCGGCCGCTCTTGCCGCGCGCCAGCTCGGCCACGTCGGGGTTCTTCTTCTGCGGCATGATCGAACTGCCGGTGGTGAATCGGTCGGCCAGACGGATGAAGCCGAAGTTCTGGCTCATCCACAGCACGATTTCTTCGCTCAGGCGGCTGACGTGCAGCATGGCCAGCGTGGCGGCGGCCTCGAATTCGATGGCGAAATCGCGGTCGCTGACGGCGTCCAGGCTGTTCTGGCAGATCTGCGGCTGGCCTTGGTCGTCCACCATGCCCAAGCTGTGGGCAACCATTGCGCGGTCCAGCGGGTAGCTGGTACCAGCCAAGGCCGCCGCGCCCAGGGGCAGCACGTTGACGCGTTTGCGCAGGTCCTGCATGCGGGCACTGTCGCGCGAGAACATCTCCACATAAGCCAGCAGGTGGTGGGCGAAGCTGACGGGCTGCGCCACCTGCAGATGCGTGAAGCCCGGCAGAATGACCTCGACGTTTTGTTCGGCCACGGCCAGCAGGGATTTCTGCAGCGCTGCCAGCAGGGTGCCGATGGCATCGATCTCGCCGCGCAGCCACAGGCGCACGTCGGTGGCCACCTGGTCGTTGCGGCTGCGGCCGGTGTGCAGGCGCTTGCCGGCGTCGCCCACCAGCTGCGTGAGCCGTGCCTCGATGTTCAGGTGAACGTCTTCGAGATCAAGCTTCCAATCGAACGATTCGCTCTCAATTTCAGAGCGAATGGTGTCCATTCCTTTACGGATGCTGTTCAGATCTTCTTTGGAAATCAGGCCCACGTGGGCGAGCATGCCGGCGTGTGCCAGGCTGCCTTCGATGTCGGCCCGCCACAGACGCTTGTCGAAGAACACGCTCGCGGTGTAACGTTTGACGAGGTCGCTGACCGGTTCAGAGAACAGCGCTGACCAAGCCTGAGATTTTTGATCGAGTTGATTGAAGCTCATAATTTGCGTCCCATGCAGGACTGGCAAACATTATCGACGTTCCATGAATTGACCGATGGCCAGGCCCCTGCCTTGCCGCGCGTGCAGGTGCCGCAGAAGCGCCCGTTGCTGGATGCCTGCCATGTGGGGGTGGTTCTGCGCGCGGTGCTCCTGGTGGAGGTGGTCGCGGCCGTGGGCGCGATGTATGTCTCTGATGGCTGGCGCGAGTGGTTCAACCGCACCTCGCTCCTCACTGCGGCGGCATTGCCCGCTGTCCTCCTGTGGCTGCTCGTGGCCTGTTCACTCAAGCATGTGCTGGCACGTTTGGCTGAGACAGCGCAGGTGCTGGTCGGTGTGGGCATGGGAGCACTGGCTGGCTTGGCGGCCTGCGGCATGCTGCAGCTGATGGGGGTGCTTCAGACCCCGCCGTGGATCGCCAGCGCCTGCACCGGGGCGCTGTTTGCGGGCGGGTTGTTGGCAGGGCTGATCTGGCGCGCACGTGGCGCCCTGCCTGCCGAAACATCCGCCCGGTTGGCTGAATTGCAGTCGCGCATCAGGCCGCACTTCCTGTTCAACACGCTCAACAGCGCCATTGCGCTGGTGCGGGCAGAGCCTGCCAAAGCGGAAGCGATGCTTGAAGACCTGAGTGACCTCTTCCGTCACGCCTTACAAGAGCATGGGGGCAGCACGACGCTGGAAGCAGAAATCGAGCTTGCCCGCCGTTACCTGGCGATCGAACAAGTGCGCTTCGGGGAACGCCTGTCAGTGGACTGGCGCGTGGATCCGACGGCCGGACAGGCCCGTTTGCCCCCGCTCCTGTTGCAACCCCTGGTGGAAAACGCAGTGCGGCATGGGGTAGAGCCCAGCAGCAGGGGGGCACAGTTGCTGGTGTCCACCGAGCGCAGAGGGTCGTCGGTGGTGGTCAAGGTGAGCAACACGGTACCCCAGGGCCAGGGAGAAGCGGGCCACGGGTTGGCGCTGGCCAATGCCAAAGCCCGTTTGGGCCTGCTTCATGATGTCGAGGGGCG
>JBDKJB010000138.1:0-5378 GCA_039796835.1 Pseudomonadota bacterium
GCGCGAAGGTGGATTGACATGACCCCATGGCCCGTGATGCCGATCACACGCACGCTCCGGGCAGGCGTGCTCGACGTGGCCCTGCATGAGGCCGGCCCGGCCACCGGCCAGCCGGTGTTCCTGATGCACGGCTTCCCGTATGACATCCATGCCTACGCCGAGGTGGCGCCGCTGCTGGCGGCACAGGGCTGCCGCGTCATCGTGCCCTATCTGCGCGGTTACGGGGCCACGCGTTTTGTGAGCGATGCCACGCCCCGCTCGGGGGAGCAGGCTGCCCTGGGGGCCGACCTGCTGGCGCTGATGGATGCGCTGCACATACCGCGGGCGCTGCTGGCGGGCTACGACTGGGGCGGCCGTGCGGCCTGCGTGGTGGCGGCTTTGTGGCCCGAGCGGGTGACGGGTCTGGTGTCACTCAACAGCTACAACATCCAGAACATCGCCAAGGCCATGCTGCCCGATCTGCCAGCGAATGAACGGTCCCTGTGGTACCAGTACTACTTCCTGACTGAACGTGGCCAGGCGGGGCTCGCCAAAGACCGCGTCGCCCTGTGCCGCCTGCTGTGGGAGACCTGGTCGCCCAGCTGGCACTTTGACGACGCCACTTACGCACGCAGCAGCGCGGCTTTCGACAATCCCGATTTTGTCGAGGTGGTGATCCATTCCTATCGGCACCGCTTTGGTCTGGTTGCGGGTGACCCGGCGTATGCCGCCATCGAGGCCCAGTTGGCCGCCCAACCGTGCATCAACGTGCCCAGCATCACCTTTGATGGTCGCACCGATGGCGTGCGCCCACCTGCCCCGGCCAGCGCCCATGCTCACCTGTTCGCCGGCTGGCGTGATCACCGCATCCTCGACAACGTGGGGCACAACCTGCCTCAAGAGGCCCCGCAAGCCTTTGCCCAGGCCGTGCTCGACCTGCTGGCCTCTTGATGCAGGACATTCACGCGTGGGTCAGCGCCTGGCTCTACCCGGCGGGCGTTGTGCTGCTGGCTTACATGGTGCTGGGCATCACGGGCTTCGGGTCGGCATTGGTGGCCGTGCCCCTGCTGTCTTGGCAGTGGCCATTGCCGGAGGTGGTGGCCCTGGTGGTGTCGCTGGACGTGGTCGCGTCGAGCCTGCACGGCGGCTTGAACTTCAGATCGGTGCAGTGGCGCAACATCCTGCAGTTGCTGCCCGGTACGTTGGCGGGTGTGTTGTTGGCGCTGCTGATGCTGCGGGGCCTGCCACCGCAGTGGCCCCTGCTGGCGTTGGGTCTGTACGTGGTGTGGGTGGGGATGCGCGCGCTCCTGCCTGCTGTGCAGCGACCATCCCAACGCTCAGGCCGACTGGGCACCGGGCTGACAGGTGTGGTGGTGGGCATCATCGAGCTGCTGTTTGGCACCGCCGGGCCACCGATCGTGGCCTGGCTCACACGACAGATTCAAGACGTGCGCCTGGTGCGCGCCACGGCACCGGTGACGATGGTGTTTGTGTCGCTCATCGCACTTGCGGGCATGGCGGCAGAAGGCCGCATGTCCACCGCACTGCACTGGCAACGTTTTGCGGTCTTGCTGGCCATTGCCCTGCTGGGCGTGACCGTCGGCCACGGGCTGGCTGGCAAGCTGCCCGACCAGGGTCTGCGCAAGCTGGTGTGCGGAATGCTGGTGGTCAGTGGTTTGGCACTGGTGGCGCGCTCCGGGGCCTTTTGAGCAGAGAATGTATCTTCCATCCATCAACCCAGGTTTGCGTATGGCCCATCAAACAAGCTTCTCACGCCGCGCGCGCGCTATCACCTTTGCCGCGTGCGTGCTCACTTTCGCTGGCAGCGCCTTTGCCCAGGCCCAGGCCCCGGTCCAGCAGCTCGCCGCTGCCGAACAGTCCAAGCTCCTGGCAACACTCAAGACCATCGTCGAGATGGAAAGCGGAAGTGTCAACCGCGCCGGCCTGGACACGCTGTCGACCTACATCGCATACCGCCTCAAAAGTCTGGGCGCCGAGGTGCAGTTCATCGAACCGAACGCGGCCGACCTCTACCGCATGGAAGACACGCCTGAGTCGCCCGCCGGCATCGGTCGCGCCGTCAAAGGCACGTTCAAGGGCACTGGTACGGCGCGCATCCTGCTGATCGCCCACATGGACACCGTCTATCCTGCTGGATGGCTGGCGCGGCAGCCCTGGCGCATCGACGGCAACCGCGCCTATGGTCTGGGCGTCGCCGACGACAAGCAGGGTGTGGCGACCATCCTGCACACCCTGGAGATGCTCAAAGCGTTGAACGTTCGCAATTACGGCACGCTCACGGTGCTCATCAACGGCGACGAGGAAATCAGCTCGCCAGCCTCGCGCAACTGGCTGGCGCGCGAAGGCGCCGCCCACGACGCCGTCATGTCATTCGAAGGTTCGCGTCATGACAGCGACAAGCTGGCCCTGGCGACCAGCGGCATTGCGCTGGCCACACTCACCGTGAAGGGCCGCGCCTCGCACGCAGGTGGCGCACCCGAACGCGGTGTCAACGCGCTTTACGAGCTGTCGCACCAGCTGCTGCAGCTGCGCGATCTCTCGATCCCGGCGACCGGTCTGAAGATGAACTGGACCGTTTCGCGCGCCGGCGTGGTGCGCAACATGATCCCCCCGGGCGCGCAGGCCTGGGCCGACGTCCGCATGCTGAAGGTGGCCGACCTGCCCGGCCTGGAAGCCCGCGTGCGTGAACGCATCAAGAACAAGCTGTTGCCTGAATCCGAGGTGACAGTGGCTTTTGAAAACCGCCGTCCGCCCCTGGAAGCGACCGAAGCGTCGCGTGCGTTGGCGGCGCACGCCCAGCGCATCTACAAGGAGATTGGCAAGGACCTGGTGGTGGACCCGCAAGCCGAAGGCGGCGGCACCGACGCGGCCTTTGCTGCGTTGCAGACCAAGGCACCGGTGATCGAGCGCTTTGGCCTGCAGGGCTTCGGCGCACATTCGAGCGACGCCGAATACGTGCTCATTGACTCGATCCAGCCCAGGCTCTACCTGGCCACGCGGATGATCATGGACCTGGCCGCAGGCCAGGCCCGATGACCCTGATCAATGCCCCAGGTAGGCCGCGCGCACCTTGGGGTCGTTGAGCATTTCCTTGGCGTCGCCACTCATGGTGATCTGACCCGATTCCATCACATAACCCCGGTCGGCGATGCCCAGCGCGCGGCTGGCGTTCTGCTCGACCAGCAGGATCGTCACGCCTTGCGCGGCCACGTCACGCACCACCTCGAAGATCTTGTCTACCATGATGGGGGACAGACCCATCGACGGCTCATCGAGCAGCAACACCTTGGGGCGGCTCATGAGGGCGCGCCCCATGGCCAGCATCTGCTGCTCACCCCCGCTCATGGTGCCGGCGAGCTGGTCTTTGCGCTCCTTGAGGCGCGGAAACAGCGTGAACACCTTGTCGATGTCAGCGTCGATCTCTTTGTCCTTCCGGATGTAGGCACCCATCTGCAGGTTCTCGGTGATGCTCATGCGGGTGAACACGCCGCGGCCTTCGGGCACCATGGCCAGACCCCTGTGGACCAGGTCCCAGGCGCCCTGGCCCCGGATGCTCTCGCCCAGGTAGCTGATGTCGCCACCCGCCAGCGGCAGCGTGCCGGTGATGGCCTTCATGGTGGTGGTCTTGCCGGCTCCGTTGGAGCCGATCAGACAGACCAGTTCGCCGTCATGGACCTCCAGATCCACCCCCTTCACCGCCTGGATGCCACCATAGGCAACCTGCAGGCCAGAGACTTTGAGCAATGTGCTTGGGGTCATCTCACGCGGCTCCCGTGCCCAGATAGGCTTCAATCACTTTTTCATTCTTCTGCACATCGGCAGGGGTGCCTTCGGCAATCACCTTGCCGTAGTCGAGCACCGTCACGCGGTCGCACAGACCCATCACCAATTTGACATCGTGCTCGATCAGCAGGATGGTGCGGTTGTCCTTGCGGATGCGGTCGATCAGCTCGCGCAGCATCACCTTTTCGGTGGCGTTCATGCCGGCGGCGGGTTCGTCCAGCGCAATCAGCTGCGGGTCGGTGGCCAGGGCGCGGGCAATCTCGAGCCGGCGCTGATCGCCATAACTCAGGGTGCGCGCCTTGTAGTCGGCCAGTTTGCCGATGCCTACGTAGTCCAGTAGCTCCTGGGCACGCTGGGCGATGGCGATCTCTTCGGCCTTGAAGCTGGCGGTGCGAAACACCGCGCCGAGCAGACCTGAATGGGTGCGGATGTGGCGCCCCACCATGACGTTCTCGAGTGCAGTCATGTCAGCGAACAAGCGGATGTTCTGGAAGGTGCGCGCAATCCCGGCCTTGGCCACCAGATGCACCGCAGTGGGTTCATAGGGCTTACCCGCCAGGTCGAACGATCCGCTGTCAGGCTCGTACAGGCCCGTGATCACATTGAAGAACGTGGTTTTGCCGGCACCGTTGGGGCCGATCAGGCCGTACACCTGGCCGCGCTGGATCGACAGGCCCACATCACTCAGCGCCTGCAAACCGCCAAAGCGTTTCGATACATTGGCCACCTTCAGGACGATGTCGGCGCTGCTCATGCGGCCCCCTGACCGGCGTTGCCGACGCTCTTGTTGCTCTGAAGCGATTTGCCGTGTTCCGGCGCAGGCCAGAGGCCTTTGGGACGCATCAGCATGATGGCGATCATGGCCAGGGCAATCAACAACTGGCGCAGGATGGCAGCGTCCAGGCGGCCATCGGTCAGAGCCTGCAGGGGCCCGGCCACATAGCGCAGGACCTCGGGCAGAGCCGACAGCAGCACCGCCCCGAGGATCACCCCTGGCAGATAGCCGATGCCGCCCAGCACCACCATGGCGACGATCATCACCGACTCCATCAGGCTGAAGGATTCGGGCGAGATGAAACCCTGGAACGCCGAGAACATGGCCCCGGACACCCCGCCAAAGGTGGCGCCCATGCCAAAGGCCAGCAGCTTCATGTTGCGCGTGTTGATGCCCATGGCCTTGGCTGCGATCTCGTCTTCGCGGATGGCCATCCAGGCCCGGCCCACGCGGCTGAGCTCCAGGCGGTGGCACACCACCACGCTGGCCACCACCAGGGCGAGGAACAGGTAGTAATACAGGGTGACTGGCGACACTTCATAGTCACCGAACTCCAACGCCGTGTTCAAGGGATAGCCGAACACTGAGGCCGGGTCGATCGGGCCCAGGCCCTTCGGGCCGTTGGTGATGTTGACCGGGTGGTCCAGGTTGTTCATGAACACCCGGATGATCTCGCCAAACCCCAGGGTCACAATGGCCAGGTAGTCCCCGCGCAAACGCAAGGTCGGGGCACCAAGCAGCACGCCAAAGAGTCCGGCCAATCCCGCGCCTAGCGGGATGACCACCCACAGCGGTGTGTGCAGGCCGTTGGGGAAGGCTG
>JBDKJB010000139.1:0-5377 GCA_039796835.1 Pseudomonadota bacterium
GTCGGTGACCGACACCACGGTGCCCTGGTTCTTGATGTTGGCGTTGCCAGTCAGGCCTTCGATGCGTGACTTCAGCAGTTCGGAAATTTCTGCGGGATTGAGTTGCATGGAGTTTCTCCTTTGTGCGCTCTGCCTCAGGCGGTGAGCGCGACTTTCATTTGTTCCAGACGGGCCTTGACCGAGGTGTCGAGCACCTCGTCGCCCACCGTCACGCGCACACCGCCGATCAGTTCGGGGACAGGTTTGACGCTGACATTGAGCTTGCGGGCGAAGCGCTTCTCCAGGGTGGCTTTCAGGTCGGCCAGTGCAGCTGCGTCGATGTCAAAGGCTGATTCGACCACTGCATCGGCCACGCCACCGTGGGCGTTCTTGAGCAGGGTGAACTGGGCGGCGACTTCGGGCAAGGCGGCTACCCGGCCGTTGTCGATCACGGTGCGCAGAAAGTTCTGCAATGCGGGCGACAACGGGGTCTTGACCGAGGCGCCGAACAGGTCAAACACCTGCTGCGCGCCGGCTTTGGGGTTGGCGGCAAACTGCAGCAACTGGGGTTGCGCGGCCACCTGCGCCAGCTCGTCCAGCTGCGCGGCCGCAGCGCCCAGGTCACCACCTTTGGCGACCTGGAACAGCGCCTCGGCGTACGGGCGGGCAATGGTTGCAATTTCAGCCATGGCGACCCCGTGCTTACAGCTCGGTCTTCAGGCGCGACAGCAGGTCTGCGTGCACGGAAGCGTTGACTTCCTTGCGCAGGATCTGCTCGGCACCCTTGACGGCCAATGCGGCGACCTGGTCGCGCAGAGTTTCGCGGGCCTTGACGGTCTGGGCGTCGGCCTCAGCCTTGGCAGCGGCGATGATCTTGGCTGCTTCTTCGCTGGCGCGAGCCTTGGCTTCTTCGATCATGGCCAGCGCACGCTTCTCGGCGTCGGCCAGGCGGCTTTGCGTTTCGTTGCGGGATGCGGCCAGCTCAGCCTCGACGCGCTGGTTGGCGCTGGCGAGCTCGGATTTGGCCTTGTCGGCGGCGGCCAGGCCGTCTGCAATCTTGGCGGCGCGTTCGTCCAGAGCCTTCGTGATCGGGGGCCACACGAGTTTCATCGTGAACCACACCAGGATCGCAAAAACAATCGCCTGGACGAACAGGGTTGAGTTGATGCTCACGGCAACACCTCTCCTGAAAGTTGATGAACAGCCCCTTGCGGGGCCACCGGGATTACTTGAGAACGAAGGGGTTCGCGAAGGCGAACATCATCGCGATACCGACGCCGATCAGGAAGGCGGCGTCGATCAGGCCGGCCAGCAGGAACATCTTGGTTTGCAGTTCGTTCATCAGCTCGGGCTGGCGGGCAGCAGACTCCAGGTATTTGGCGCCCATGATGCCGATGCCGATACAGGCGCCGATGGCACCCAGACCAATGATCAAGCCAGCAGCCAGAGCCACAAAACCAAGCACGTGTTCCATTTTTTACTCCTAAGGTGAATGAAGGGGAACGGTTGAAAAACAGGGGAAAGGGTGGTGCGCGACGCTCTTGAACCCGACTCAGTGAGCGTCGTGCGCCTGTCCGATGTACACCAGGGTCAGCATCATGAAGATGAAGGCCTGCAAGGCGACGATCAGGATGTGGAAGATGGCCCAAATGGAGCCGGCAATGATGTGGCCCACCGGCAGCAGCACGCCAGACAGCGAGGCCGCGGCCGCGCCGCCCATCAGGGCGATCAGCATGAAGATCAGTTCACCGGCATACATGTTGCCGAACAGTCGCATGCCATGCGACACGGTCTTGGCCACGAACTCGATGATCTGGAAGATGAAATTGAAAGGCCACAGGATGGGATGGCCGCCAAAGGGGGCAGAGATGAGCTCGTGGAACCAGCCGCCCATACCCTTGATCTTGATGTTGTAGAACAGGCAGATCAGCAGCACCGACACGGACATGCCCAGCGTGGTGGACAGGTCGGCCGTGGGCACCACACGGAAGTAATGGATGCTGTGGTCCAGGCCAGTGGCGCTGAAGAGGCCGTGAAACAGGTCAACGGGCAGGAAATCCATGCTGTTGAGCAGGAAGATCCAGACAAACACCGTCAGGGCCAGCGGGGCCACCAGTTTGCGGCTTTCGGCATTATGGATGATGCCCTTGGCCTGGCTGTCGACCATCTCGACCAGAATCTCGACCGCAGCCTGAAAGCGGCCCGGCACGCCCGACGTGGCGGCCCGGGCGGCCTTGTACAGCAGCCAGCAGCCAACGACACCCAACAGGACGGACCAGAAGATGGAGTCGAGGTTGATCACACCGAAATCCACCACGCCCTTCATGGGGCGGTTTTGCAGGTGGGTCAGGTGGTGCCCGATGTATTCACCTGCGGTAGGAGCTGCTCCAGAAGCCATGTCGATCTGCTTTACTTCAGTTCAGTTTTAACCTGCGTTGCCTGGGCCGGCCTGCGTTGTCCGCTTGCCAGACAGCAGGGCCACCCAATACACCTTCATCGTCAGCACCATCGCCACCAGCAGGGCTGGCCAGCTCAGGGGCTGAATCACACGTGCCGCAGCCACCAGCATGGCCACCGTCAAGGCGATCTTCACAAATTCCCACACAAAGAACCCGAGCACTGCCGCACCCGCGTTCATGCTGGCCACCTTGCCCGTGAGCCCCCGCGCAAACAATGCACCAGGCAGCACCACGGCCGCCGCGCCATACAGCGCCGACAGGGCCACGAAACCATTGCGGGTGAAGGCAAAGGCCAGCGCCGCGACGCCCAGGCCCACCACCACCTGCCACCCCAGCACGCGCCAGGGCGAAGCCTGGCGCAGTGTTTGTCGCAGGGCCTGCACCTCGTCCCGGGTGAGGGGGGGGCGGCTGTCTGCGTCTGGATTTGTTCCTGGGGGCTTGCTGTCTTCGAATGCAGGCATGGTCAGATGGGCGGCATCGGAAGTCAGCAAAGCCCACCATTATACGTAGAAACCCCTTGTTTCAAGTCCACCCTTGAACTTTTTGCATGGCGTCCCGGGCCCCCGGCACGGCCCACTGGTGTCCGCGCGGCCCTAAACTCGCCGAAATTCCAGCGGAAACCTCTCCCATGAACAGTCTGATTGTCCTGCTGCATCTGGCCGCCGCCATTGTCTGGCTGGGTGGCATGACGTGCCTGCTGTGGGCGGTGCGCCCCACCCTGATGACCCAGCTGGAGGGGCCAGCCCGCCTCCGGTTTCTGGCCCAGATGTGGGGACGCTTTTTCAACGCGGTGCTGCTGGCTGTGGTGGTGCTGCTGGCCACCGGCGGGCACCTGTATGCCAGCGGATTCCGGGCGCTGAAGGCCGCCGGGCCGGGCATGCCAGCCGGACTGCCGCTGGGCTGGAGCGTGATGGCAGCGCTGGGGACGCTGATGGTGCTGGTCTTCGGGCACATCTACTTTGCCAGTTTTCGCAAGTTCAAGCGCCTGCTGGAGGCGGACCGGTTTGCGGAGGCTGCCACCGCCGCGGGGCGCATCCACCAGCTGGTGGTGCTGAACTTCTGCCTGGGTTGGGCCGCGGTGGTGGCCATCCGCCTGCTGTGAGCGCCCGGCTGCTGCTGGCCCTGGTGGCCAGCGTGCTGTTGTCCAGCGCCTGCGCCCAGGTGCCCGAGCGCATCACCAACCCCCATTTCGACCCGCAAAAGACCCATCACACCCCCAGCGGGTTCAAGAACAACGACATCGCCTCGGTCAACAAACCCTTGGGCGAGCTGCTGCGCTGGCAGTTCGAGGCCTGGCGCGACGGCCTGCCCAAGCCCCCGTCGGCGCCGGTGCCCACCCAGGCCCCTGACCTCGATTTCATCCGTGCCAACCGCAGCCAGACGGCGGTGACCTGGATCGGCCACGCCAGCACCCTGGTGCAGGCCAATGGCTTGAATGTGCTGACCGACCCCATCTTCAGCGAGCGGGCCTTCCCCGTGCAATTCGCCGGCCCCAAACGCGCCCAGCCGCCGGGCGTGGTCCTGGCCGATCTGCCGCCCATCGACGTGGTGATCATCAGCCACAACCACTATGACCACCTGGACCGCCTGTCGGTGTTTGCGCTGGATCAGCGCGCCAAGTCCGCCCGCCAGCAGCCGGGCACCCTGTTTCTGGTGCCGCTCGGGCTGAAAGCCTGGTTTGCGGGGATTGGCATCGACAACGTGGTGGAGCTGGACTGGTGGCAGAAGCACAGCGTCCGGGGCACCGACTTCTATTTGGTGCCCGTGCAGCACTGGTCGGCACGCTCGTTCAGCGATCGCAGTGAGACCCTGTGGGGCGGCTGGGCTGTGATGGGACCGCAGACCCAGTGGTACTTCAGCGGAGATGCGGGCTATTCAAAGGATTTTGCGAGAACTTACGACTTTTTTGCGACACATCGTCACTTGTTGCCGGGTTCGCAAGCGACTCCCAAACCCGCGCTGTTCGACTTTGCGCTGCTGGCTGTGGGGGCCTATGAACCGCGCTGGTTCATGAAAGAGCAACACATCAACCCCGCCGAAGCTGTGCAGGCCCACCGGGACGTGGGCGCGCGACGGTCCATCGGCGTGCATTGGGGCACCTTCAACCTCACCGACGAACCGCTCGATCAGCCGCCCCGTGACCTGGCCGCCGCCCGCCGGGCCGCAGGCGTGCCAGACGACGAATTTGTTGTACTCAAGATCGGCGAAACAGCGCGGTTGCCCCGATAAGCACCTTGGGGGCAGCCGACCGCATCGGGGTCCGGGCCGATAATCCCGCCATGGCCCACACCCTGAATCTGTCTCGCTACCCTGATTTGCCACCCCTGGGCGCCGCCACGGCGGCGGCATTGCCCGCCTTCCCCTGCTTTTTGAATGGCAGTTTCACCACGGTGGACCGCGCCCAGATCAGCGTGCTGGACCGGGGTTTCATCTTTGGGGATGGCGTGTATGAGGTGGTCCCCACCTATGCGGGTGTGCCGTTCCGCATGCCTCAACACCTGCAGCGCCTGGCTCGCAGCTTGCGTGAGGTGCGGATTGAAAATCCATATTCCGATCAAAATTGGGTCGATATCGTGTTGACTTTGATAGCTGCACATCGAGATGAATTATCGGAAAATAATTCAAAATCTTCCAAAAACTCTCAAGATGCACTTATTTACCTTCAGGTGAGCCGTGGTGTGGCGCTGCGTGACCATGTGATGCCCCAGGGCCTGGCCCCCACGGTGTTTGTCATGGCCAGCCCACTCAAGCCCGTGCCCTCCGCCCAGCGTGCCAGCGGTGTGGCCTGCGTGAGCGCGGACGACTTCCGCTGGCACCGCGGGCACATCAAGTCCACCAGCCTGCTGGGCGCCGTGTTTGCGCGGCAGATCAGCTTTGACGCTGGCGCAGTCGAGACCCTCATGTTCCGTGGCGAGCACCTGACCGAGGCCGCTGCCAGC
>JBDKJB010000140.1:0-5362 GCA_039796835.1 Pseudomonadota bacterium
TCTTGCCCAGCGTGGAGATCACCAGGTCAGCCTTCTTGGTCTGCAGGTAGGGGATGCGATTGGCGCTGGTCACGGCCACCAGCTCGATCGCCACGCCAAGCTTGGCGGCAATGTAGTTGGCGGTGTCGATGTCCAGACCCTGGGGTTTGAGATCGGTGCCAACAAAGCCGTAGGGCGGGAAGTCGGTCGGGATGGCGATGGTGATCTTCTTCGCTTTCATCACATCGTCCAGGGCATTCTGCGCCTGCACGGCCCCGGACACAGCCAGTCCACCCAGGGCCAGGCCCGCGAGCAGGGTGGTGGTGAACAGGCGCTTGGACAGATTCTTCGAATTTGGCATGGGGGCTCCTCGGGTTGGTTGCAACCAGAGTTTGTATCACATTGCATGGCGCTGCAAAGTGGTAGCGTTGTGGCCTGACCCGACCACCATGGCTGAGCCCACCCCGCTGCTGTCTCTCCCGCTGTTTCCATTGGGCACCGTCCTGTTCCCGGGCGGCGTGTTGCCGCTGCGCATCTTTGAGGTGCGCTACCTCGACATGATCGGCAAATGCCACAAGGCGGGGGCGCCGTTTGGTGTGGTCACGCTGACCCAGGGGGGTGAGGTGCGCACCGCCGCCGCAGCCCATTCGGCCACGCCAGAGAGCTTCCATGCCGTCGGCACGCTGGCGCAGATCACCCACCTGGAATCACCCCAGTCAGGCCTGCTGCTGATCCGCTGCGAGGGGCGTGGCCGCTTTCGCATCATGCGGCAGGAATGCCTCAAGCACGGACTCTGGGTGGGTGACGTCGAACACCTGGCCGACGACGCTCCCGTGCCCGTGCCACCCGACCTGCAGGCTGCAGCTACGGCCTTGCAGCGGGTTCTGAAACGCATTGACGCCAGATCCGCAGAGAAAAATGAACAAATTTCCGAGCAGTCAGAACATAGTAAGCTATTGAATCAGGAGCATTCAGGGCGGCGCCTGAACGATTGCGGCTGGGTGGCCAACCGCTGGTGCGAGCTGCTGCCGCTGCCATCACAGCACAAGCATCGACTGATGGCGCTGGACAGCCCGCTCATGCGCCTGGAACTGGTGAGCGACTTCTTGCGGCAAGCTAAGATTGTGCGGTAACCATGCCAGGCGGCGTGTGAGGCTCGCTGTGAGCTTCGAAGTACACCCTGTTTTCGTTTCGCCGGAAAGAGACGCATCTTGAAGAAACCCTTCCAATGCCTGATGCAAGCGTTGTTGGCCTGTGTTCTGTGGCTTGGCGCTGGCGCCAGCCAGGCCCAAAATGTGCCGGTGCATGCCCAGGGTCTGAAGGAAGAATTGATTGCGGTCGATCTTTCGGGGCAGCGCAAGCAGGTGGGCGTTTATTCGGTCAAAACCGGCGTCGGATTGCCGACCAGGCTGGCCGTCTTGCTGCCCGGTTCACCCTCGGTCGTTCGGCCGGTGGTGGAAAACGGCGTTATGACCGACTCCCGGCTGACGGGCAATTTTCTGATCCGCGCGCGCAGGCTGCTCGCGGATGACCAGATTGCCCTCCTGGTCGTAGACTGCCATTCCGACAGCGGGGACCACTGCGCCAGCCCGTACCAGGCTTCCAAGCAGCGCGAGGAGGACGTGGGGAAACTGATTGCTGAAGCCCGCAAACGTGCCCCGTCGATCCAAGAGGTGTGGCTGGTGGGCACCAGCATGGGCACCATCTCGTCGTCGTTCATGCCCCTCCACAATCCAGGTGCGTACGCTGGCGCAATCCACACGGCAACCATCACTGAGCCCTATGTGCGGAATTCCTACCGCGAACTGGGGGGCTTCGATTACGGGAAGTCCGGGATCCCGCAATTCTTTGTCCACCATGCTGATGACCCGTGTGATGTGACCCCTTATGCGGGGGCGAAATCGATCGCCGGGAAATTCGGTTTGCCGCTGGTCACGGTTTCAGGCGGTTCGGGCTTCCAGGGAGAGGCCTGCAAAGCCCTGACCGCACATGGCTTCCGTGGCAAAGAGCGTGACGTCATGCATGCGATCGGGGCGATCATCAAAAGCGGAAAGGCCGCTCAACTGGACCTGAACTGAGGCCCCACCTGTCGCGCGGGGGTGTCGGCCCCTGTTCTATGCTCCCAGTCATGAAGCTCCACAACTACTTCCGCTCCAGCGCCTCGTTCCGGGTGCGCATCGCCCTCAACCTCAAAGGGCTGGCCTATGACTACATCCCCGTGCACATCGCCAAAGGGGAACACCGGCAGCCAGCCTATGCCGAGCTGAGTGCTGACAAGCTGGTGCCGCTGCTGGAGGTGGACGGCCTGCGCCTGTCGCAGTCGATGGCCATCATCGAATACCTGGAAGAGAGGCACCCTACGCCCGCGCTGCTGCCGGCAGACGCGGCCGGCCGTGCGCAGGTGCGGGCGCTGGCGCAGTCCGTGGCCTGTGAGATTCATCCGGTCAACAACCTGCGCGTGCTCAAATACCTGACCAAGACCTTGGGCGTGGGTGAAGACGCCAAAAACGCCTGGTACAGGCATTGGGTTCGTGACGGCCTGGAGGCCTTTGAACGCCAGTTGGCGCCCACGGGTTCCTACTGTTTTGGCGCTGCGCCGACCCTGGCCGACTGCTGCCTGGTGCCCCAGATCTTCAACGCGCAGCGCTTCAATTGCGACCTGACCGGTCTGCCGCGCACCATGGCTGCCTTCGAGGCCTGCATGAAGCTGCCGGCCTTTGAGCAGGCTGCGCCGAAGAACTGCCCGGATTTCGAACCCTGATTTTTTGAAACTTGATACAGAAAGAACACAAGATGACTTTGAAAGGCAAAACCGCCCTCGTCACGGGCTCCACCAGCGGCATCGGCCTGGGTGTGGCGCTTCAACTGGCCAGGCAGGGTGCCAATGTCCTGCTCAACGGCTTTGGCGAGGTCGAAGTAGCCAAAGCTGCCGTGGGTGCCCTGGGCGTGCGCGTGGAGTACCACGGCGCCGACATGAGCAAACCGGCCGAGATCGCCGCGATGATGCAGTTGGCGCAGGAGAAGTTTGGCGGTGTGGACGTGCTCGTCAACAACGCCGGTATTCAGCACGTGGCGGCGGTCGAAGACTTCCCGCCCGAGCGCTGGGACGCGGTGATCGCCATCAACCTGAGCAGTGCCTTCCACACCACCCGGCTGGCACTGCCGGGGATGAAGGCCAAGGGCTGGGGCCGCATCATCAACATCGCATCGGCGCACGGTCTGGTGGCTTCGGCCCAGAAGACGGCCTACGTCGCCGCCAAGCACGGCATCGTCGGGTTGACGAAGTCGGTGGCGCTGGAATGCGCCACCACCGGCATCACCGTTAACGCCATCTGCCCCGGCTGGGTGCTCACGCCCCTTGTGCAGAAACAGATCGACGCCCGCGCGGCGGCGCAAGGCATCTCGGTGGAGCAGGCTTCCCGGGGTCTGCTGGGTGAGAAGCAGCCTTCGCTGCAGTTCACCACACCCGAGCAACTGGGCGAGCTGGCGGTGTTCCTCTGTTCCGACGCCGCTGCCAACGTGAAGGGCGTGGCCTGGGCTGTTGACGGCGGATGGACGGCTCAATAGTTTCCATCGACTGGCCGCGCCACCCGCGCGTGCAGGCGCTGTGCACCACGCGCCTGGGCGGCTTTTCTGCCGCGCCGTTCGACAGCTTTAACCTTGGCGACCACGTGGGCGATGCGCCCGCTGCCGTGGCGCACAACCGGAGCCGCCTCGCGGCCCTGCTCACGGGGGTGGGGCGGCCCGTGCGCCCGGTGTTCCTGAAGCAGGTGCATGGTTCCGAGGCCATCGTTCTGAGCGCTCAGACCCCGGACGGCAGCGTTGCCGACGCCGCTGTGGCCACCCAGCCGGGCCTGGCCTGCACGGTCATGGTGGCGGACTGCCTGCCGATCCTGCTGGCGACCGACGACGGTCAGGCGGTGGCAGCGGTCCACGCGGGTTGGCGCGGTTTGAAAAATGATGTGATTGAAAATTCTATAAAGAAATTAGCGGTAATTTCCGATAAACCACCTGAAAATTCAGCTATCGAAAACAAATCAAATATTTATAAAAACATATCAGTTTGGTTGGGTCCATGCATCGGAAACGGGTTTTTTGAGGTCGGCGCGGAGGTGGTGGATGCTTTTGTGAGCGGGGATTCCACGGCGCTTGAGCATTTCCGCGCCATGCCGGGGCGCGACGGCAAATGGCTGGCTGACCTGGCCGGGCTGGCCCGGCAGCGCCTGCTCCGGGCTGGGGTCACACGCATTCACGGCAACGACGGCAGCCCCGCCTGGTGCACGGCGGGTCGGCGCTCAATGTTTTTTTCGCACCGGCGTGATGGCAGTGTCGGCCCCGGCGGCGTGGGCGGCACCGGACGCTTCGCTGCCTGCGTCTGGCTCGACCGCTGATTCGGCGTCGTGACGGGCGGTGGCTTCACGGGCATCGCGGTCCCGCCGGGCCCGTTTGCGCGCGGGTGTGAGGCCGATGTACAGCAGGATGCCCACCGGAAACAGGCCATACAGCACGAACGTGATCAAGGCGCCCAGTACCGTGCCCTGCGGGTTGAAGGCTTCGGCCAGCGCCATCATCAGCGCGACGTAAATCCAGGCGATGGCAGCAATCAGCATATGCTTATGACAAAAGTTTTGGCTTGACTTTTCGATACTAGGGTTTACACTGATTTGTTCCCTTGAGCGCAAAAGCACACACAGAATGTGCTGTCCAGCCGCAGAATGGATGCCAGCCTCTGGACTTGCATCCCCAGGCAGAACGATACGCGAAGATCGAAGACCGGAGACCACATGAAAGCCGCAGATTTTTGGGCATCCCCCGAGGCCTGGCAGCAAGCGCTGCAATCCTTCCAGACCCTGGACATCGGGGCCGGCCAGGCCGGCCCCGTCCGCTTTGCACCGGACAAACTGCTGGTCTTACAGCAGACCTATCTGCAGGAGGCGGCGGCACTGTGGCTGCAGGCCATGGGCGGGCAGGCAGCCGCGCCTGCCAAGGACAAGCGCTTTGCCGGCGAGGCCTGGTCGGGCAACCCGGTGTCGGCCCTGACGGCTGCAGCCTACCTGCTGAACGCCCGCACCATGATGAGCCTGGCCGACGCGGTGGATGCCGACGCCAAGACCCGTGCGCGCATCCGCTTCGCGGTTGAGCAGTGGATGGCTGCCTCGGCACCCAGCAACTTCTTTGCCTTTAACGTCGACGCGCAGAAAAAGGCCATCGACTCCAAGGGCGAGAGCATTGCCAAAGGCATGCAGAACCTGCTGGCCGACATGCGGCAAGGGCATGTGTCGATGACCGATGAAAGCCAGTTCGAGGTGGGCAGGAACGTTGCCACCACCGAGGGCGCGGTCGTGTTCGAGAACGAGCTGTTCCAGTTGATTGAATACAAACC
>JBDKJB010000141.1:0-5350 GCA_039796835.1 Pseudomonadota bacterium
GCCGCTATCCCGTCTTTGACGGGCTCAACCTCAGTTTCGAGACCCGTGAAGGCATCCTCAAGCACTGCTCACGGCGCAACGCCAGCCTCATCGAGGACGAAGAACAGGCCCATGGCATCAATGCCAGCCAGGGGGGGGTGGCCGCCCGCTTCCTGACAGGCGGCCAGCCCAGTCTGGAGGCTCAGCTGTGCAACCTGGCCGACGAGATTGCCTACGCAGCGCATGATGTGGACGACGGGGTGCGTTCGGGCCTGCTCACGCTGGAGCAGATGCGCGCGGTCCCGCTGTTCTGCCGGCACCATGACGAGGCGCTGGCCGACCACCCCCATCTGGCCGATGCAGGCCAGGAGCGTCGCCGTCTGTACGAGAGCATTCGCCGCATGCTCAGCGCTCAGGTGTACCACGTGATCGACGCCACCCGGGCCGCCCTGGCGCAGGCTGGCGTACAGACGCTGGCGGATGTGCGGGCCGCGCCGTCCCTGGTGTGCTTCGCCCCAGACATGCGCACCGAAGCCGCCCAGCTGAAGCAATTCCTGATGCGCAATCTGTACCGGCACCCGCAGGTGGTGCACACCACCGACGCTGCCAAACAGGTGGTCGCTGACCTCTTCGCCTGCTATGTCGCGGACCCGGCGCAGCTCCCGGCCGAACACCAGGCCGCTGCACGGGGCAGCCCGCTGCCCAGGGTGGTGGCAGACTACATTGCCGGAATGACTGACCGCATGGCCACGCGCGAACACGAGCGCATCAGTGGTCAGCGCCTGTTTCATTGACTGCTTCCGCTCGACTCAGTCCCTTGCAGCCCGCCCTGGTGGTGGTGGCCGGCGTGGTCGCCGCCCTGCATGTGGTCAAGCTGATCCCGGCCATGCCGCACTTGCAGGCCCAGCTTGGCCTGAGTCTCGTGCAGGCCGGTTTTCTGTTGTCGGTGGTCCAGTTCGGCGGCATGAGCCTGGGCCTCGCGATGGGCCTGCTGGCCGACAGCCTGGGGCCCCGGCGCAGCATGGCCTGGGGCCTGATGGGCCTGGCGGCCGCCTCAGCTGTCGGCGCTTTCGCCACCGGGGCGGTATGGCTGCTGGCGTTGCGCGTGATCGAAGGCTTTGCCTACCTCATCACCATCACGTCAGCACCTGCGCTCATACGCCAGGTGGTGCCCCCGCAGCGTGTGAGCAAATGGATGGGCATCTGGGGCAGCTTCATGCCGGTGGCCACAGCGCTTGCCCTGCTGCTGGGCCCGGGGTTGATGCTGGCGCTGGGCTGGCAGGCCGTGTGGGGTGGCATGGCCCTACTGTCGGCAGCCATGGCCTGGGGCTTGCAGCGTGCGGTGGCGCAGCAGGTTCCATCCCCGGCAATGCAAAGGCCCCAGGGCCTGGTGGCCGGCTTGCTGGACCGCCTGCGCCTGACCCTGCGGCATCTGGGCCCCTGGCTCCTGGGAGCCTGCTTCGGGTTCTACTCTCTGCAATGGCTTGCGGTGATTGGCTTCCTGCCGACGGTCTATGCGCAGGCCGGGGTGGGCCTGGCGGCTTCCACCGTGCTCACTGCTCTGGCTGCAGCCGCCAACATTGTGGGCAATGTTGCATCGGGTCGTCTGTTGGGGGCGGGTTGGCGGCCGCAATCCTTGTTGTGGATGGGTTATGCCGTGATGGGGCTCGCGTCCCTGGGTCTGTACCTGGAATGGCCGCTGGCTGTGCCCGGGCCCTGGCGGTTCGGCTTGCAGTTCGTGTCGGTGGCGCTGTTTTCGGCGGTGGGCGGTCTGATCCCCGGCACCTTGTTCGCTCTCGGCGTGCGCCTGGCTCCGAGCGAATCCACCGTGTCCACCACGGTGGGATGGATGCAGCAGTGCTCGGCCATGGGCCAGTTTGCGGGGCCCCCGCTGGTGGCCTGGGTGGCGAGCCAACTGGGGGGCTGGCACTGGGCCTGGATCGTGACCGTGGTTTCGGCCAGTTTGGGCGCAGGAGTGGTCTGGCGCGTGGCGCGCCTGTTGTCCACCACGGCTGCGCGGCAGGCGGCTCACTAGAATTGAGGGCAGACAGATCCCCGCTGCGACCTCGACATCGACCGACTGTGGGCTTCCCCGCATCCTCCCCAATACATGCCGCTGAGATCACGCACCGGTGGCTGGAACAGGCCGTGATCGGTCTGAACCTCTGCCCATTTGCCAAAGCGGTGTACACGAAAGGGCAAATCCACTGTGCAGTGACGGCGTCCACCCCATGGCAAGCGATCACCGATGACCTCGAGCGCGAGGTGCACGATTTGCTGGCCGCACGCCCGCAGCAGCGTGACACCAGTTTGCTTGTCCTCACCCATGGCCTGCAGGATTTTGTGGAATTCAATGGCTACCTGGGCGAAGCAGAGCGTCTGCTGCAGCGATTGGGTCTGCATGGCGTGCTGCAGGTGGTGGGCTTTCACCCGCAGTTCGAGTTTGCCGACGCGCCGCGAGGCGACCTGACGCATGCCACCAACCGGTCGCCCTTTCCCACGCTGCATCTGCTGCGCGAAGAAAGCGTGGCGCGCGCCGTGCGCGCCTTTCCGTCCGCCGAGGACATCTACGGCAAGAACCGCGCGACCTTGAGAGCATTGGGCACCGCCGGCTGGGACACCCTGATGTCTGAGATTGTGGGCCCCTCCGGCGGCCAGGGACTGTACCCATGAAAACCCCTGCCGTGCCGCCCGAAGTCTTGCCCGGACAGTCGATTGAGCTGCTCAAGGAACTGCACATCCTCACGCGGGACGGCAAGCTGAACCAGGACTCTCGTCGCAAGCTCAAGCAGGTGCACCACCTGTATCGCTTCATTGAAAAGCTCCTGCTCGAACTGGCCGAACAGGGCGCCCCGATGACCCTGGCTGACCATGGCGCGGGCAAGTCCTACCTGGGGTTCATTCTGTATGACCTGTTTTTCAAATCCCGAACGCAAGGGCACATCTATGGCATCGAAACCCGTGCCGAACTGGTGGCACGCTCCCAGGATCTGGCCCGTCGCCTGGGGTTCGAGCGCATGTCCTTCCTCAACCAGAGTGTGGCCGAGTCGGCGCAGTCGGCCCAACTGCCCGGCCAGATCGACGTGGTCACCGCCCTGCACGCCTGTGACACGGCGACTGACGACGCGATCGACTTCGGCCTGCGCAAGCAGGCTCGGGCCCTGGTGTTGGTGCCCTGCTGCCAGGCCGAGGTGGCTCGGGTGCTCAATGCAGGGCGTGCCCTGAACCTGAGCCGCACCCCGCTGGCTGAACTGTGGCGCCACCCCTTGCACGCCCGCGAACTGGGCAGCCAGATCACCAATGTGTTGCGTTGCCTGCACCTGGAAGCTCAAGGCTACCAGGTGACGGCCACCGAGCTCGTGGGGTGGGAGCACAGCATGAAAAACGAGCTCATCCTGGCGCGCTACACCGGGCAGAAGAAGCGCTCAGCGGCAGATCGGTTGCAGGCCATCCTGACCGAGTTCGGCCTCACCGATCTTTTACAAACACGCTTTCGTGGGCATCCCGGCGCAGTGGTGTAATTCGCCTTTCATCAATTGCACGGAGATCATCATGGGTTTGTTGGATCAAGTCTTGGGTGCGGCAGGTTCGTTGCTGGGTGGTCAGCAACAGCAACATGGCGGCTTGGGTGCGCTGCTGCCGGTGGTGGCAGGCATGCTGAGCAACGACGGTGAGCACGGTGGCCTGGGAGGTCTCCTGGAAAAGTTCAACCAGGCTGGCCTGGGCGACGCCGCCAAAAGCTGGGTGGGCACGGGTGACAACCTGCCCATCTCGGCCGATCAGATCACGAATGTGCTGGGCAGCGACGCCATTTCTGGCATCGCCGCCAAGCTGGGCCTGAACCCGGGCGACGCCGCTGGGGGGCTGGCGCAAATGCTGCCCGGCATCATCGACCAGCTCACCCCCCATGGGCAGGCCCCAGCGGGTGGCCTGGGCAATGCGGGCGACCTCTTGGGCATGCTCGGAGGGCTGTTGAAGAAATAATTGGGGTCAGAACCCAATTATTTTTTTCGTCGCATGGCTCGACTCCCCCGGCTGACCCTCGCCGGTTACCCGCACCACATCATCCAGCGCGGCAACAACCGCCAGGACATCTTCGCGTCCAGCGCAGACAGGCGCTTCCTGCTCGATTTGCTGGCGGACAACGCCGCCAGGTTTCAGGTCGCTATCCATGCCTATGTGCTGATGAGCAACCACTTCCACGTGCTGGCCACTCCGCAGACTGCCGAAGGCATTCCGCAGATGATGCAGGCTGTGGGGCGACGCTACGTGCGCCTGTTCAACGATGCCAATGGCCGCACCGGCACGCTGTGGGAAGGTCGGTACAAGTCGACGGTCATCCAGTCCGAGCGCTACTTGTTGGCCTGCATGGCCTACATTGACCTGAACCCGGTGCGGGCAGGCATCGCGCAGGATGCCGCCAGCCATGAATGGTCCAGCCATGGCCACTATGTCGGCTTGAGGACCGACCCGCTGATCACGCCCCATCCCTTGATCTGGCAGTTGGGCAACACGCCCTTTGCGCGTGAAGCTGCTTACGCGGCCTTGGTCGCTCATGGTGTGAGTGAGGACCAACATACGCAGTTGACCCAGTCAGTGTTGCGTGGCTGGGCGCTGGGGGAGGGCGCCTTTGTCGATGCGGTGCAGACCACTGCAGGGCGCAGAGCCAGTCCGCTGAGCGCAGGCCGTCCCCTGTCGGTGAACAAAATCGGTTCTGCGCAAATCTCAAGAAAATAGTTGATTATTTCCGTTATTGAATCGACTTTATTTGCTATTGATTTTGATATGTCCCCAATTAAATTCCGATAGAAATAATCAACAAATAATTGGAATCTGACCCCAATTATTTTTTGCTGACAACTTGTTGCAGCGCAGTAAAATGGTTGCCCCCTCGGATTTTCAGGAGTGCGCCATGACCACGGCTGCAGAGATCGCCCATCTTCAACACTCGGGCCTGTATTCCACTGCCAACGAGCACGATGCCTGCGGCGTCGGCTTTGTGGCTCACATCCGTGGGCACAAGTCGCATGACATCGTCAAGAACGCGCTCAAGATCCTGGAGAACCTCGACCATCGCGGCGCCGTAGGCGCCGACAAGCTGATGGGCGACGGCGCCGGCATCCTGATCCAGCTGCCCGACGCCCTCTACCGCGAAGAGATGGCCGCCCAGGGCGTGACTCTGCCGCCCCCCGGCGAATACGGTGTGGGCATGGTCTTTTTGCCCAAGGAGCACGCCAGTCGCCTGGCCTGCCAGCAAGAGCTCGAGCGCGCTGTCAAGGCCGAGGGCCAGGTGCTGCTGGGCTGGCGCGACGTGCCCGTCAACCGCGACATGCCGATGTCGCCCACGGTGCGCGAAAAGGAGCCCATCCTG
>JBDKJB010000142.1:0-5348 GCA_039796835.1 Pseudomonadota bacterium
GGTCAAATTGACGGTGATCTGTCAAGCAACTCCGGTATTCACCGTGGCACTGATGCCTGCAGGGAGCGTTCCCACTGTCAGCAGGTCGTTGACCTGCGCATTCGTCAGTACGATGGTGCCGGAGCTGTACGTAGGTGGAGCCAGCGCAAAACTGATGTCTGCATCGGCGATCGGAACCGCTGCGCCAGAGGCCGAATACGTTCCAAGATAATTGTTTCCGGTGGCGCCGGTGCTGTTGTTGGCGTCAAGGTCAATCCCTAAAGGGACCACAACAGGCGACGTGAAATACGGCGTAGTGCTGTCGCCATTCATGTCGAAATAACGGAAGCTGTAGCCTGGCGCGACTGAATACAACAGGTCGACCGAAGACACCTCCGCCCATGAAAACCGAACTGCGGAAATTGGGAGACCATTCTCGCTTGCCGTGCCGATCGCCTGGACTGACGTGCCCAAATTGATGATGGTCAGACGGGTAGGATTGTCAACCGTGTATTGAGTCAGCCCCTGACCAGTCGATGCGGTCACGGACTCAATCTGCCGTGACGACGAGGCCCCGTCCAGGTCGTTGATTGCCAGAGAGAAACTGGCCGTCACGGGTATGCTCGTTCCTGTTCGCAACAGCTCCCAATGAATGGTCAAAGCGGCACCATCTGCGCCCCCCGTCAGGGAAACACGAGGCTGCGTACCCGTGCGCAAAAACTCAACGGTATCGTTGACATCGTACTGAGCAACCGAAGTAATCGTGCCCTTCAAGTCAACACCCCCGGTGTAGCCCGCAAGGTTGGTGACCGTCGCCACATTCTGATAAACCGCCGTACTGCCCACCACGCTTCCAGGCGGAGATGCGATCGGATTGAGCACCGTGCCCGCCAACACCGCGTTAGGGCCGGCAGTGATCACGGGATTGGTGTTGGCAATGATGTCAATGTTGACCAACAGCCTCGAGTAAGCATCTTGCGCGCTGTCGTCCAGTACGTCGTCTGCCTCGATGTCTCCGATGCGGCGCTCCAGTTCCCAATCTGCCCCCAGCAGTCGACTGCCCGTGAGGTCGGTGGACGAAGCCACATCTGCCCCGGTCAGTTCGGCCAACAGTGCAGACCCTGCCGCCCCCTGGGCTCCAGCGCCGAAATTGCACCCGTACACAAGGATGTCGGCCGACTCGGTCAGCGCTTGACCCCAAGACACCAGCGACGCCGTCTGCGCTGCCCCCAGTGATGCCACATTCAGAGACGCACCACCCAATTGGAGGGAACCTTCACTCCCATGGCTGAAGATGTGCACAGTGGACACATCCCTCAAGCCATTCAAAACCGAAGTCATTTGCCCCAACCCGTCAGACGCGCCGTCGATCAAGACCACCAGACGTCCGTCTTTCGCCAACACGTGAGGCAATAGGTCAGCCAAGGCTGAGTCCACAAACACTACTTCTTGGACTGATGAGCTACGAGTGTGTAAGCCAGAGTCCTCCACGCTACCAAAGGGTGTATCCAGCAACGACTCGTGTGCTTGAACAAAAAAACTGTCAGAGGCAGCCTGAGGAGCCTCGGTCACCCGTTTGGCGATGTCGTCAGAGACAAGCTCGCGCCCCGCGATTGGCAAGGCCCCATCAAACAACATACGCGGCTCCAACGCAAAGCGCCTGGACAACGGCTTAAAGCGATTGATTTGCTTCTTCTGTACTCGGGTCATGGTATGCGTGTCTCGCTCATGTTTTTGATGGTCTGGATCGCGCCAGTACTTGCTTTGAGGCATAGTGCCCCAATCATTCCAACGCGCCGTATTTTCTACTGACAAACGCCGCCGCGCTCGTGAAATCGTTCACGGTTACACCAACTGCGCCCTGTTGGACCCAGTACAGCCCACATGACCTCCTCCGACCGGCCGCATTCCGTTTCTGCGTGTGTCGAAAAAATTGACAATCCGTTTTGTCAAGCGCAATAACCCGATTGGCTCGCCACTCTTGAGGGCGTGTCTTTGGGTCACTTGTTACAGGGGAGACCCGGCATACTAGAAAAGCTCATTTTATTATTGGCACGATAGTTGCTTTCGACAACTTTACCTGTGCGATTTTTGCAACATACAAGGTGATCTTCATGATTCACATCTCATATTCAAAGTTGTTGGCCACCCTCGGATTGGGCTTACTGGGCCTGGTTGGCAATGCCAGTGCACTTGTTGTCACACCTGCTTTGCCTACAGCGACGTACACCTTTGTAGGCAACTGCGAGGATTGTGCGCTGGCACACCCTGATATTCCCTCTGGGATTTCAGCCACCTTGCAATTGCAGTCTTTCACGCCGGGGAACTCAGTCAGCCCGGGAAATTTCTTCTCATTCCATTACAGCGGCTCGAGCCTGTTCCAGTCTTTCGACGTTTCTCAACTGGATCCGAACTGGTCCTTGATTGGCGGCGTTTTTCCGGGCAATGGAGACAACTTTGCTGCAAATTTGACCTTGACGGGCGAATTGCTGGTCGGTCAGGCGCCTGTGTACTTCGCTTTTCAAACCCCGGAGAACGGAACTTTCACACTTTCAACCGGACGCGGCTGTGGTGAAGAAGCTCCCGCCTGCAATGTGGCGGATATGGGAACAGGCCTCTGGCAGCTGAGCCAGTTCACGTCAAACGAAATCCCCGAACCTGGCTCTTTGACCCTGCTCGGCTTGGCTCTGGCTGGCCTGGGTCTGACCCGGCGCAGCAAGCGCTGAGACAGAGGGGGCGCCGCGTCAGGCGGCCATCGCTGCTGTTGCCAGCACCAACTCCCCGCGCAGTGAGTAGCTGCGCGCCTCTGTGACGCGTACATCCACCATCTGCCCGATGAAGCGCCGGTGCTGACCGATCGGCACCGCAAAGTTGACAGCCCGGTTGCATTCAGTACGACCCATCAGCTCAGCGGCATCCCGCCGGCTCACACCTTCGACCAGAACGCGCTGCGTGCTGCCGCGCATGGCTTCAGAGATGCGGCGCATGTGGGCATCGATAGTGCCCTGCACCTGCTGCAGGCGCTTCAGTTTCACCTCATGCGGCGTGTCGTCCGGCAGGTTGGCCGCCGGCGTGCCAGGCCGCGGGCTGAAGATGAACGAGAAGCTGTTGTCAAAACCCACGTCGTCGATGAGCTTCATCATCTTGCAGAAGTCTTCGTCCGTTTCGCCTGGAAACCCGACGATGAAATCGCTGCTGATGGCCAGACCCGGACGGATGGCACGCAGTTTTCTGATGGTGCTTTTGTACTCCATGGCGGTGTAGCCGCGCTTCATGGCCATCAGGATGCGGTCTGACCCGTGCTGCACTGGCAGGTGCAGGTGGCTCACCAGCTTGGGCACGCGCTCATAGGCGCGGATGAGCGCCGGCGTGAACTCGCTGGGGTGGCTGGTGGTGTAGCGGATGCGTTCGATGCCCGGAATGTCGGCGACCATCTCCAGCAGGGCGGCAAAATCGAACGACGACGCCCGCCAGGCGTTGACGTTCTGCCCCAGCAGAGTCACCTCGCGCACGCCTTGGGCTGCCAGTCCGGCCACCTCGACCAAGACATCGTCCAACGGGCGGCTGACCTCCTGGCCCCGGGTATAGGGCACCACGCAGTAACTGCAGTATTTGCTGCAACCCTCCATGATGCTGACAAAGGCCGTGGCGCCCTCGACGCGGGCAGGCGGCAGATGGTCGAACTTCTCGATTTCCGGAAAACTGATGTCCACCTGTGGTGTGGCAGTGCGCGAACGCTGCTTCAGCATGTCGGGCAGGCGGTGCAGGGTCTGCGGGCCAAAGACCACATCCACATAGGGCGCGCGCTCGACGATCGCCGCACCCTCCTGGCTGGCCACGCAGCCGCCCACGCCAATCATCACGCCCTTGGCCTTCAAGTACTTGATGCGACCCAGGTCTGAAAACACCTTCTCCTGCGCTTTTTCACGCACCGAGCAGGTGTTGAACAGCACCAGATCGGCCTCGTCCACATTTTGGGTCGCCTCATAGCCTTCGGCCGCGTGCAACACGTCCACCATCTTGCCAGAGTCGTACTCATTCATCTGGCATCCGAAGGTTTTTACAAAGACTTTTTTTGTTTTTTTAGTCATATTAATAACAAATTAGATAGCAATATATGCAGATGAAATATCGGAAAATATCCTAATTTTAATTCAATATTCAATTAAATTAGATATTTTGAATTTTCGGACACACGACCTCTTGACGCTGGCCCGCCCGAGGCCCGCCGAAGGATCAGTACTTGTACTTGGGCAGCTGGTCGAACGGCGTCTTGCCGTCATCGCGCGGGCCCGCCTGAGCGTCTGAGCCAAAGCGGAAGTTGCGCTGCGGCCCGCTGCCGGGCAGCTCTTGTTCTGCCTCCAGGGCCGTGATGATCCAGACGTCGTGGATCTGACCCTGCGGGTTGCGCGTGAAGTTGACGGTGAGCTTTCGCCCCACCAGCTGACCCGACATCACCAGCTGGTTGTTGGGCCCCCGGATACGGCTGCCGGGCGACAGGCGGTCGGGTAAACCGTTCATGGTCAGCTCGGGCGGCTGCAGCATCAGCATCACGCCCCGTTGGGCATGGCGCGGAAACTGGCGAAGGCCTGGACGAGGAAGCGCCTCCTGCACGGGCAGGGGATCTGACAGCTGGGCGGCGGCGTCGCGGCTGCTGTCCCGCGTACTCTGGGCATGCGCAGCCATGGGGCCCGTTGCAAGCACGGCGCAGCAGGCCCAAACAGCCGGGCCGTAGCGCCGCAGCCCGGCAGGTGAGAAGCGATTCATGGTGTTTATCCAGAGGCTCATGCGGGACCTTCATTTTACGGTTTGACCCTGGCTGTCGCGTCCGGCAACATTCCTGCTGTGGGCCGGTCGATACACTTTTCGCATGAGCAGCACCGACGCATCCATTCTGACTTTTCCCCGAACCGTCTTCCGGGAAGACCATGAACAGTACCGCGACACGGTGCGGCGCTTCATCGAGCGCGAGTGCCAACCACGGCAGGCCGAATGGGACCGGGCTGGTCGTGTGGACCGCGAGACCTGGCTCAAGGCGGGGCGTGAGGGCTTGCTGTGCACCTCGATCGCTGAGGAATGGGGCGGAGCGGGCGGTGATTTTGGGCACTGCGCGGTGCTGATTGAAGAGATGTCCCGCAGGAACATCAGTGGCCCGGGCTTTTACCTGCACTCCGACATCATCGCGCCCTACATTGCCCGCTTGGGCACGGCCGAGCAGAAAGCCAAGTGGCTGCCCAAGGCTGCCAGCGGCGAGGTGATCCTGGCCATCGCCATGAGCGAACCCGGCGCGGGCAGTGACCTCAAGGCGATCAAGACCACCGCGCGCCGTGACGGTGATGAATACGTGATCAATGGCAGCAAAACCTTCA
>JBDKJB010000143.1:0-5334 GCA_039796835.1 Pseudomonadota bacterium
TGGCCGCCCTGGAGGCCAGTACCTGCACCGTATTGCGCCGCACCGACCTGCTGAGCTTCATCGCCGAACATCCGGAGTTCGCTCTGGACATGGTGGCCAAGGTCAACAACCGGCTGCGCATCACCACCCTGAGCGCGCGCAACCTGGCCTTTCTGGACGTCTATGGCCGCCTGTCCCAGCTGTTGCTGGCCCTGGCCAAACCCAATCCAGAGGGTGGGCAGGTGATCGAAGAGCGTCTGACCCACGCTGAAATGGCCAGCCGCGTGGGCTGCAGTCGGGAGATGGTGAGCCGCATCCTGAAGGATTTGGAAACCGGGGGATATCTCGGCTTCAGGGAGCGGCGGATTGCAATTCTGAAAAAGCTCCCGGCAAGATGGTGAACCACCCGGCAACGTCCATCTTTTGAGTGATGACTTCAGCCCATCTGCCACCCATACTGCCTACCGCTGATGCCCAACCGGACGCCGACCTGTTGCGCCTGGCCCTTCCAGTCAGCCAGAAAGTGGTGCTCGTCGTGGATGTGGTGGAGTCGGTGCGCTTGATGGCAAGCAATGAAGCTGATGCTGTGACCCGGTGGCTGGCACTGGCGCAGGCTGGGCAACACGCCATCACAGCTAACCACGGGCGCGTCGTCAAAAGCCTGGGCGATGGCCTCATGGCAGAGTTTGATCACCCCCGGGACGCCGTTCATGCGGCACTGCAGTTGCACAGCTTGGCACAGGCGGGCAATGCGGGCCGGCCACCGGACCAGCACATGCTGCTGCGCGCCGGAGCACATGCAACCCATGTCTATGTAGCTGACAACGACATTTTTGGCTCGGGGGTCAACCTCGCTGCCCGCATCGCCACTCTGGCTGGGCCGGGGGAAACCGTGGTCACCGCCGAGATTCATGATGGTCTGACCGATGGCCTGGATGCAGAACTGGAGGATCTGGGTGAATGTCATCTCAAGCACGTTGAGCACCCTGTTCGAGCTTATCGGGTAGGCCATGTCGGTCCCAGGCCGGTGGTCCCGCCACGGACTGACATTGCTCAGCAGCTTGGAGCACGGATTGCAGTCGTACCATTTGAATCCAGAACTGGATTGGCAGGACAGATGGCGGTGGGCGATCTGATCGCTGACGGGCTGATCAACCTGCTCAGCAGCACACCGCAACTCTGTGTGCTGAGCCGGTTGAGCACCCGCAATCTGGCCATCACCCTCAAGCAGGGTGGCATCCTAGCGCCCGGGCTGGCCAACTACCTGCTCACGGGCTCGTATGCCGACTTTGGTGGCAAAGTTCTGGTGAGCTGGGAGCTTGCCGCCACATCCGACACCCGGATTCTGGCCACAGGTCGGCAAACTGTGGCCCTGGTTGACCTGCTGGAGCCTTCATGTGATTTTTTCATGCAGACCGCCACCAGCGCAGTGTCGGCAATGATGGCCGAAGAAGTGGGCAAGACGTCCCGGCAAGCCATCCCCACGTTGCCAAGCTATTCACTGATGCTGGCCGGCGTGTCAGAGATGCATCGCAACAGTGTTCCGGCCTTCAACCGGTCGTATGAAGCGCTCAACAGCCTCATCGACCGCCATCCCCGTTTTGCCCAGCCCAAGACCTGGCTGGCCAAATGGTATGTGCTTCGTTCGGTCACAGCCGCTGGCTCCGGAGCTCAGGACGAAGCGCAGCGGGCTCTGGAACTGACCCAGCGCGCCCTGGACGTTGACCCGACCAACAGCATGAGCCTGGCCATGCAAGGCTACGTATACAACCACATGGTGGGCGACCCAAGCCGCGCCTCGCAGTGCCTCGACCGTGCCCTTGCCATCAACCCGAACGACTCCCTCGCCTGGCTGTACCACAGCGTGGTGCAAGGCATGTGGGGTGATTCTGCCCAGGCCGTGACCAGTGCGGTGAAAGCGTTTGCCTTGTCCCCTCTGGATCCATTGGCCTACTTCTACAAATCTTTGCAGGCGTCGGCCTTGCTGGCCGATGGACAGTTTGCCCAGGCCGCCACCATTGCCCAGGAGAGCCTGCGCCTGAACCGGCTGCATACCCCTAGTTATCGGGTGTTGCTGACGGCCCAGCATGGCATGGGTCGGCACCATGAGGCCGCGCTGACGCTCAAGGCATTGATGGCCCTGGAACCCCATTTTTCATTGGCACGGTATTCGAGCGGGTTCAGCGCCCAGAGTCGCACCAAAAAGCAGACCATCGAAGCGCTCAAAGCCATCGGCAACATCGCAACAGACTGAAGGGAGACGGCCATGGGGAAATCTAACGGAAGCAGTTCGCAGGCTTGGGCGCTCGGAGGTGGGCATTCCCTGAGTGGCGGCCACGGTGGTGGCCATGGTGGCGGGCATGGGGGTGGCCACGGCGGTGGCCATGGCGGCGGGCACGGTCTTCGGTTTGGGGTGGACGTTGGCCTGCTCTCGTCCGCACTTACGTCCACCATGGCCGGCATCGGGCAACCCGACGCCACGGGGCTGTTCACGCCCCCTGGCAATCAGTCCGTCGTCGACACGCTCAAGCGCTGGGATTCTTGGACCATCCCTTACGTGGTGATGCCGGACTTGCTGTCGGGCTTTGCCGCCACCAAAAGCAAGGGGGAATTGAAAGTAAGTTTCGACTCGGATTCCTTCACATTGAAGCTGCCTGCCTATGCCTCCAAAGACATCGCAGATGTCGTCGATGCCGCTGCACTGCGCAATGAACGATCCGCCGAAATTCTGGCCCAGGCCCAGAGTTGCCTGCCCTTCTGGGCGAGCCTGGTGCCCATGGACAGGCAGCAAACTCCTGCCACGCTGATCCTGCTCGACTGCGCCTACGAGTTCATCAAGACCCTGGAGCTGCGCGCGAAGCATGAACTGGGGTGTCGGCGGCCCTGGGAGCTGTCCCCGCAGGTTCAACCAATGATCCCCACGCCTGGTCATGGCGGATTCCCGGTGGGGCACGCGGCCGAAGCGGCATTGTTCGCACAGCTGTTGAAGACCTTGACCCGGCCGGCTCGCCCCTCCACTTCGACCTACGGCCACTTGGTACAGCAGCTCGACCGCCTCGCACACCGGATTGGCGAAAACCGCGTGATCGCCGGGGTTCACTTCAGGTGTGATCTGAGTCCCAGCTATGAATTTGGGGCTTGGGTTGCGACCGTCTTCCAGGCACGCTGTGCCGGCAATGGGGTGCTGAATGAGCTGTGGACACACTCAAAGCAGGAGTTGAGACGCAGACTGTGGGGGAAGTGATGGCCTCGACACCCCGCAGCAGGTCAACCCAAAGGCCGACGCAGCACCCGCAGTCTGGCATGAACACTCCCTCCATTTCACTGAATACGTGGTCTCGCCTGCAACGATGGCCTGCGGCAGCCAGCCCCATGGTGGCGGCCCTCGACAAAGTGGACCACCATCTGCTCATGGCCGCTCTGACCGGTTTTGTCGACCACAGTGTGGCGACCCCTGGCCCCTTCCTTTTCATGCTGGAAGTGGGGGCTTCCCAGGATTGGGCATTTGTGACGCAAGCTTTGCCAAACGATGGCAGCCGGGTGACCAATGCCCATGTCAGCACAGGTAGTCGCTTTGCCACGGCCCAGCTGACCCTCAATGGCCTGAAAAAGGTTCTTGCCCTGCCCGAGGTCAAATGGGTGGAGTGGGGTCAGCCCATGGCAGCTTTGCGTACCGTAGACCGGAGGGGCACCCAGAGTGTGCCCAGCGAGCCGGATCAAGCTTTGCCAAAGTCGGAGAGTCCCGTGCTGTTCGGCGTCGTCGATCATGGGTGCCCGTTTGCCCATCGGGCGTTGCGGTCGGCAAATGGGACGGGCACCCGCATTCTGTCGATCTGGGATCAGGACCCGAAGCCTGACTTCCCATCCCAACTGGGTGCTCCAGATGGTTTTGGTTTTGGCCGACAGGCCTTGCGCCGGCATCTGAACGGGTACATGAAAGCGTCTGTCTCCCACGGATTGGTCGATGAGGATGCATGCTATCGCCGGGCGCAGTACTCTCCCATGCGAGATGCCCTGACACACGGGTCGCACACGCTGGGTTTGCTGGCGGGCAGCTGGTTGAAGGCGGGTGGCAAACCCGCCAACGACCTGGCCACAAGATCTGATGTGGTATTTGTGCAGCTGCCGCGACAGGTGCTGCAAGCCCCTTCCCATGGGGGGGACCACCAGTGCATCCTGGATGCGGTGCGGTACATCGTCAGCTGTGCCGGCTCAGCCACAAAAGACATCGTGATCGTCATCGATTACGGCAGCTACCTGGGACCGCACCACGGCATGTCCTACATCGAACGGGCCCTGGATGCCCTGGTGCAAGAGCAGCTTGTGCAGGGCAAGACCTTGCTGCTGGTGTTCCCCTCCGGAAACGGTGCAGAGGACAAGACCCATGCTTCAGGAACCGTGCAAGCCGGAAGCTCAGCAGACATGGACTGGATCGTTCCCTCTTCGGCCGATGCACCGCTCTGGGCTGAAGTCTGGCTGCCCAAGAATGCAGCCCCCGCGACCGTCCACATCACACCACCCGGCGCAAGCCAACCCATCGGGCTGAAAGCGAATTCGGTCTGCATCGATCCGGCAGGGTCTTCGTTCACGGCCTTGCGCCTGGACCGTGGCCGCGACGAGGTGATCCTGCTGCGTTCGGGGCCCACCGCCGATGGGCTGGCTCCGGCAGGACAAGCTGGCCGATACCGGGTCCAGATCACAACCGGCGAGCACAGTCTGCCTGTGCATTTCTATACCGCCTGGGGGGGTGAAAATCTGGGTTTCCCCAAGCGGCTTGGGCAGGCACGCTGGCTCTCCCATGCGACAGGCGTGCAAGTCGGTGCATCCGGCTCCATCCTGGGCACGGCAAGTGGGGCCTACACCTTCGTTGCGGCGGGGGTCAGCTACGACGCAGCGGGATGTCCAGACGACCGCGCCCGGTATTCCGGCGCAGGGCCGTCCCGCGCCGGCAAACCGCCCTTTGTCAGCGCCATGTGCGAAGACAGTCCCATGCGGCATGGGGTGCTGGGACTGGGCACACGCTCTGGCGCGGTCGCCCGCATGTGGGGCACCAGTGTTGCCGCGCCGATTGCGGCACGGGCCTTGATTCAACCAGGCTCAGTCCTCAAACCGCTCAAGAAACCGGGGTTGACGGTGAACGAGGTGGGCCAAGGGGCAATCGAACTCTGATCACACCCGCCGGGCACCTCAGCCCTGCAACGCCGCCCACATCTCCTGGTCGCGTGCCGCCGTCCAGATGCGCGGATTCTTGATGCCCTTGGCCTCGTCATAGGCACGGCTCACATCGAAGGGCAGGCAGTGTTCGTAGATGAACACATGGCCAAAGACCGGGTCCATGCTCTGGCGGGTGTGGGC
>JBDKJB010000144.1:0-5330 GCA_039796835.1 Pseudomonadota bacterium
CGCTGTGATCAGCGTCTTGCGCAAATTTCGCTGCCGCCACCGGGTCGGCTGCCACCCGCGGCACACCGGCGTTCAGCGCCGTGTCGTTGTCCGAACCGCTGTACCGCACAGTGGCATTACCAAAGGGTGCCCCGCCACTGCGCTGCACCACATCTTGCAGTGTGTTGGTGCCCCAATTCAGGTGGCCTGCGATGGATTGCTCGGGAATGCGCACCACGTCGACGATGGTTTTGATTTTGTGCGCCTGCTCCGGGGTGCGCTGCGCGGCAGGCTTGTTCAAAGCCAAGCATTCATTGACCCGTGCATTCAAATCTTGCGACGTCATCGTGCTACCAGTTGGCAAACCATGGGAGACGGGGTAGCCCGCCTCGGCGGGTCGCGGATGGTTGTTGCACAACCACTGGTATACCGCCCTCAGATCGACTCTGAAATCATAGGTCGTGGGCCCACCCACCACGCCGCTGGTCAGCAGCATGCCGTCCCAGGACGTTGGGTACATCTCAGCAGCTCGCGTGGCCACCATCCCGCCCCAGGATTGCCCATGCAAAATCGTGCGTTTCGGCTTGGCAACATGAGCGATGCAAATTTTGCGCACGCGCTCGGTGTCCTCTGCCGCAGTGGTCACTGCAAAGCCGCCCTGCCGAAACACCGAGCCCGCCCACGCATGCCCTTCTTTCACCGTGATGGCCCAGCGAGCAATGTCTTCGTCGGCGCGCGTGGCCTCGGGCGGCCCCAGCGTCGGACCACCGTGGGCGTGCACCATCAGCACGCCGCTCCATTGCTTCGGCATTACGATTAGATAGTGCGCGCCTGCGGAGTCCTGTCCGCGCCAGCATCGGGCGTCGTCTGGCGTTCCTTTGGGACAGGCTTGAGCCAGCGGCGCCGACTCCAAGACCTCCCTGGGCTGGCCGGCACAAGCGGCCGAACCCAGAGCCAACAGCATCCCCGCCCAGTGGCGGTTAGATTGCAATTTCGTCCGAGCTGGGTTGGTCATCGGTGGTACCTTCTTTTGGAGCTCGGATTCTAGGTAGGATACTTCACTTAAAGCACAATAATTCTGACGACTACATCAACTTTTGCTGAATATTCGATCCATCGCCACATGCCCGTCCGCCTCGACCATCTGCGCATCAAGCAACTGCATTTCGTTGAGCTGCTGGCGTCGCTGGGCTCGCTCGCGGCCACCGCAGATCGACTGTCCATGTCGCCCTCGGCCGCCAGCATGATGCTCAAAGAAATCGAGGGCATTTTTGGCGTCAAGCTCTTTGAGCGCAAAGGACGGGGCATGGCCTTGACCACTGCCGGCCAAGCACTGTTGCCGCATTGCCAAACCGTGTTGGGCGAAATCGGAGGGATGCGTGCGTCTTTGCGCAGCAACGTTGCCCCCATGCTGCGAATCGGCGCTTTTCCACACACCACCACCACCGTGCTGCCCCGGTTGGTGCACGCGCTGATCTCCGCTCCGGCGCCGTGGCGCCTGCAAATCCGCTCTGACAGCGCGGAGAACCTGCTCCGACAACTCCTGGCGGGTGAGATTGATTTGCTGCTGGGCCAGCTGCCACGTTCAGCGGCGGCTCTACCGTCGATGGAGGATCTCGCACAGCGTGTGCTCTACCAAGGAAAGCTTTCCGTCGTAGCGAGTCGGGGCCACCCCTTGAGCACGCGTCGGCGGCTGCGCCTGGAGGATTTGCTGGCTTGGCCCTGGGTGCTGCCAGGGATGCAGTCGACCACGCGAGTGGCATTGGTTGACGCGTTTTTGCGCCGAGGCTTGCCTCCCCCGATGCCGACGGTGGAGTCGCCTTCATTTTTTTTCAGCTTGTCGCTGGTCGCGCACACCCGGCTTCTGACCTGCTGCTCCCATTCAGCCGCGTTGCTCAGCAGTCATCCGACAGCCATTCTTCCGGTGAACATCGGCCTGGACCCTTCCCCAGTTGCCTTGATCTGGCGGAAACAATCCGCTCAGGCCGCAAAGGCGGCTCAAGATCTTCGAGACTTGCCGCTGGGCCTGCCGGGCGTCGGCATGAATTGAATATCGACCGATGGGCTCGAAAGATCAGGGCCCGACAGAGTCCACGGCGGCGGCATGATCGACGAAAACTCCCCGGCGATTGGAGTCGACGTGAGAGCGCGACATCGGCCATGCGTTTCAGGCATTTTCCACTTCAGGCCGTGGCACCCCTGATCACTGCGAAAGGGACGCCCACGGCGTCGATCAGCACGGCAAAACGCCCGATGTTCGGGATGTCGGTCGGTGGCACGCAGACCATCTGGGCGCCGAGTTGCTGGGCCTGGCCCACCGCCGCGTCGCAATCCGGGACGTGGATGTAGGGCAGCCAGTGGCTGGGCATCTGCGCCCCGGGCGGAAACTGCATCAGCCCGGCACGCTGCTTGCCGTCAGCGCTCTTGAGGATGTAGTAGGTGCCCAGCAGGCCCATGTCCATGGCATCATGGCTCAGGCCGAAGGCTTTTTCATAGAAGGCGACCGCCCCTTTGGGGTCTGCGCTGTAGTGTTCGTTCCAGAACCAGCCGCCAAACGGTGTTTTTTCCACATCGGCCGGGTCGCCTTCGCCACCTTTCCACAACGCCAGCAAGGCACCTGCCGGATCGCAGATGCCAGAGGCTCGGCCCGGGCCCATGGCAGCGGGCGCCATCAGTGACTGGGCGCCAGCCGACACGGCGCTGGCATGGGCCCGGTCCACATCGGGCACCGAAAGGTAGGAGATCCAGTGATTGGGTATGCCAGCCGTGGCCGTGCGAAAGCCGCCGATGCCGTTTTCCCGGGCCGTGCCGCCATTGAAGATCATGCTGTAGGACTGCTCCCCCATGGGGATGTCCTGGATGACCCAGCCGACCAGAGCGCCATAGAACGACCGGGCTTTGGTCGGATCGTTCGAGACGTGTTCAAACCAGACAAATTTTCCGGGCAGAAAGCTCATGGCAGGGCATCCTTTGGGCGGTGGAGAAGATTCTAAGCAACGGCCGGTTCCCGGCTGAGGGGCCGATACCCCGTCTGAAGATTGTGGCATCATGAATTGCAGGCTTTTGAGCATTGCTCGAGGTGCGCAATTCCATGGCCGAATCGGGAGCTGTGTGGAGTGAGTGAGGGGACTGCTCAGGTGGAAAGAAGCGATGTACGCAAGACGGCACTGCTGGTGCTGCTCGTCTTGGTACTGTTTGGTTTGTTTGTCGGGGCCTTTCCGGAGCGCAAAGGGCTGTACAGCTTTTCGCTCGAAGATCCGAGCGGGGCCATGGACGTCAACCAGATGCTGGCGGTTCCGGATGGAGCATGGGCGGATGCGCGTGGACGCACCGTCAACGCAGGTTACACCAGCAGCACCTACTGGGTCAAAGCGCGGCTGCCAAGCTGGACCGACGCAGAGCGCTTGCTGGTCATCAACTTTCCGCTCATCGAATCGGTTGCCATCTATCGCCATCAAAAAGGCGGACATCTCACTCCGCCGCATCAGATGGGGGCAGCATATCCATTTGGGAGGCGCCCGGTGACGTCCGAAAGTTACGTCATGCCACTCGGCGCAGCTGACAGTGGAGCCACCGTGCTAGTACAGGTCCGAACGCGCTCATCCATGCAAGTGCCGCTGGAATTGCTGACGGTGGATGAGTTCAATGCCAACCAGCGGCGCGTCTCGCTGTTTCATGGTGCTTATCTGGGCGTGGTGGCCGCCATGCTGCTGTACAACATTCTGCTGTTTGCAGTGAGCCGCGAGCGCGCTTACGTCTGGTACCTGGGCTGGATGGTGTGCATGGCGCTGTTTGTTGTCACCGTCAACGGCATGGCCTTTCAATGGCTGTGGCCTGATCTGCCGTGGCTGACTTTCAAGATGCTGCCGCCGACCCTGTCTCTGGCCATCGCATTTGCATCAGGGTTTTTTGTCTATTTCCAGCGTGAGCACGGGCGGGCCCTGCCAGGCGACACCTGGTTTCTGGCGTTGGGCGGTGTGTCCCTGGGGGTCGCGGTCGCTTCGCTGGCCATGCCCTTCCGCGTGGGCATCATCACTGCGATCGGCTTGGCCATGCTCATGGTTACGTCGTCGGTGGGGGTGGCGGTCTGGCGGGCCCGTCGAGGGCAGGTTCCAGCTATGTACTACCTGATGGCATTCAGTTTCGTCATCACGGGCGGGGTGGTGCTGGCGCTCAACAAATTTGGTGTGATTCCACGCACATTTGCCACCGAATATGCGGCCGAGCTCGGATCGGCCATCGAGATGGTGGTGCTGTCGTTTGTCATCATTGCACGCTTCAATCACCAGCGGTGGCAGCGCGAGGCTGCCCAGGCCGAGTTGATCCGCAACCAGACGATGCGCACGGTTGAACTGGAGGCCAGGGTGGCCGAGCGCACCGCCGAACTCGAGGCAGCCAACGGCCAGCTACTCGCTCTGAGCCAGGTGGATGCGCTGACAGGTGTGTTCAACCGGCGGCATCTGGACGAACGCCTGCACAGCGAACTGCGCCGGATGGATCGCACGCAGTCGAGCGTCGCTGTGATGATGGTGGACATCGATCATTTCAAGCACGTCAATGACACCCATGGGCACCAGACGGGCGATGTGTGTCTGCAGACCATTGCTGCTGCGCTCAAGGCAGGCTGCCAGCGACCGGGTGACTTCGTGGCCCGATACGGAGGCGAAGAGTTTATGGTGGTTGCGCCCGACATTTCGGCAGCCGGTGCCGACACACTGGCAGAGCAGCTGCGGCAGCGCGCAGCCTTATTGGCGATACCCGTCGGCGCTGGCACCTTGACCATGACGGTGAGCATCGGTGTGTGCTGGCAGCACTCCAACGGCAGTTTGTCTGAGCAGGACATGGTGGTCGCGGCCGATCAGGCGTTGTACCGGGCCAAGGAAGCGGGGCGCAACCGGGTGGTCAGAGCCTGATCGATGCCCCATTGGGCTTCATTGACCCGTGGTACGCTGATCACATTGCATCAACCCATCTGGAGGTGACAGGCATGGAGCAATCAGTCGATCGGAATGCGCAATGGGTCAGGGTTCTGGGGGCCGCAGTCTGGCTGGCGTGCGCAGCGCTGCCGGGTGTGGCACAGCCAGTAACTGACGCCACGATCGGCGCAGCGCTGCAGTGCGGTCAGCTGAAGGGGTTGGCCATTCCGGACGCGGCGATCGGCATTTCCAAGGCGGAGGCGGTTCCCGGCGCTGCACCCAACACGGTGCTCGTGCGTCCCCCGCTGCCGGACCTGGTGTTGGTGGCCTTGCCGCCCTACTGCCGGGTGGACGGGGACATCGATCCGCGCACCGGCTCGGATGGCAAGCCGTATGCCATTGGCTTCACCATTGCACTGACTGATCGCTGGAACG
>JBDKJB010000145.1:0-5298 GCA_039796835.1 Pseudomonadota bacterium
CCCAGGGGCGTGCCGGCCTTGACCGCCGCGCGCAGCATGTCACCCGTGGAAATTTGCGGAATGCCGTACTTCTGGCAGATGAAGGTCGCCTGCGTGCCTTTGCCTGCGCCCGGCGCGCCCAACAGAATCAGTCTCATGAATCTCCTCGAAAGCCCCTGTGCCGGGGCCACATTCAGGGTGTGAAGAATATCACGCGATCCCAAACAGCAGCCTGACACGCTGCAGGTCTTGCGGGGTGTCCACGCCGGGGCCCGGGGCGTCCGGCGTGACCGTGACGACGATGCGGTGCCCGTGCCACATGGCACGCAGCTGCTCCAGTGCCTCCAGCCGTTCGATCGGCGCCGGCGGCAAGTTCGGGAACTGCTTCAGAAAGCCGACCCGGTAAGCATACATGCCGATGTGCCGCAACGCCGGCAGGCCGACCAGTGCGCCGGAGTGGGACGCCGGATAAGCCCCGCCATCGCGCGAATGGGGAATGGGGGCCCGGCTGAAGTACAGCGCATAGCCCTGCGCGTCGCACACCACCTTGACCACGTTCGGATTGGCAAACTCGTCGGCGTTGTCGATGGCGTGCGCGGCGGTGCTCATGCTGGCCTGCGGGTGAGCCTGCAGCAGCTGCGCCACCTGGGCGATGAGCACGGGCGGAAGCAGCGGCTCGTCGCCCTGCACGTTGACGACCATGGCCTCGTCGGGCAGGCCCAGCAGGGCGCAGGCTTCGGCCAGGCGGTCGCTGCCGCTCAGATGATCGTTGCGGGTGAGCAGGGCGCGCACGCCGTGCGCTGCGCAGGCGTCCAGAATGCGCTTGTCATCGGCTGCCACCACGATCTGTGTGGCCGGGCTCACGCCGGGCACCTGCAGCACCTCAGCGGCGCGCTCGGCCACACGCACGATCATCGGTTTGCCGCCAATGTCGGCCAGCGGTTTGTCGGGCAGGCGGGTGGAGGCCAAGCGCGCCGGGATCAGGATGGTGAATGTCGCGCTCACAGGCCGAGTTCCTCGTCACTCAGGGTGCGCGCCTCGTTTTCCAGCAGGATTGGGATGCCGTCGCGCACCGGGTACGCCAAGCGGGCGCTGCGCGACCGCAACTCCTGGGCGTCCCGGTCGTATTCAAGCGGGCCTTTGGTGACCGGGCAGACCAGAATTTCAAGCAGTTTGGTGTCCATGGCGCAATGTTAGGGCGTGATCAGGCCCTGAGGAATGGCCTGGTCCAAGACCGTCCAGAACGCGTCAGGCACCTGCAATTCGAGGGGCACCGCAAACACCGCGGCCTGGGGTCTCAGGGCCCAGAGCTTGATGGCATCTTTCTCAGTGCAGACAACAGTTTTTCCGTTATCACATGGCCATACCCAGCTATTGAAATCATAGTGATCTGGCTGGGCTTGGGTGTCGTTCAGCGGCAGGCCTGCCGCCTGCAGCATGGCAAAAAACACCTCCGGCCGCGCAATGCCCGCCACTGCCACCAGAGGCTGTGCGGCCAGGGCCGCCAGCTCGGCCAGGGGAATGCGGATGCCATCCACACTCAGGGCATGCCCCGCCAGGCGACGGTCCAGCTCAAAGCCGGATACGGCGCCGCCGCGCTGCAGCACGAGCGCCGTGGCGCCCGGCCACGGTCGGCGCGGCCAGGGTTCACGCAGCATTCCGGCAGGCAGCAGCAAGCCATTGCCTGCGCCACGGTCGTCAAACACGCAGATTTCCACGCAGCGGGGCAGACGCAGGTGCTGCAGGCCGTCGTCGCTGACGATCACCTGGGTGTGCGGGTACTTGTGCAAGAGCGTCTGCGCAGCCCCCACGCGGTCGATGCCGACCACCACCGGAGCATGCGCCGCGCGGCGGATCAGGGCCGGTTCGTCGCCGCTCAGGGCTGGCGGTGTGGACGGCAACACCTCCATGCAATCCGTCCCGGCGGTGTCGGCCGCCGGATGATCCATCTGGCGCCCATGGCCGCGCGACACCACGCCGACCCGCAGGCCGCGCTCCCGCAGGTGCCGCACCACCGCCACCACCACGGGGGTCTTGCCGGCGCCACCAGCCACCACATTGCCCACCACGATCACGGGCACCGGCAGCTGCCCCTGGGGTCGCCAGCCGCGCTCGTAGGCCAGGCGGCGCAGCGCGACCAGTGCGCGAAAAACCATGGACAGGGGCCACAGCAGTGCCACCAGCCAACCCCGGCTCTGCCATGCGCGCTGCAGTCTGGCCGTCATGGCAGTGGCCGTCATGGTGGGGCTGCCCACGTGGCTGCTTGCGGCTCAGGGGCGCGGTCGCCCCGCTGCCGTGGACGACTGTGTGGCAAAGGTGATCTGGGACAGCCCGGCGCGCTTGGCGGCCTCCATCACGGTGATGACGGACTGGTGCCGTGCGCTGGCGTCGGCGCTGATGACCACCACGGTGTCCCGCGGGGTCTTGCCGGAGGATGGCCCCGCGACCTGCGCAGCGGCGTTGGCCATGGCCTGGGCCAGGTCTTCCATGCTGCGGCTGCCCAGCGGCTGGCGGTTCACACTGTAGTTGCCTTCGCCGCCCACGGCCACGATCAGTTCCTTCGGATAGTCACGCTGCGCGTCGGTGTCGGCCACCGGCAGCTTGAGCTGCATCTCGGTGAATTTGCTGTAGGTGGTGGACAGCATCAGGAAGATCAGCACCACCAGCAGCACGTCGATGAAGGGGATCAGGTTGATCTCGGGCTCTTCGCGGTTACTGCGGTTTGAAAAGTTCATGGCGGCTCGAAGGCTCATCTGCGCAGCGCAGCCAGGTGCCGCAGCAGCTGTTCACCGGCCAGCTCCAAAGTGAGCAGGTAGCCGTCGACCTTGGCACGGAAATAGCGCCAGAAGATCAGCGCCGGGATGGCGATCACCAGGCCAAAGGCCGTGTTGTACAGCGCCACCGAAATGCCATGGGCCAGCTGCGCCGGATTGCCACCGGTCGCGCCACCGGTGGGGGACTGTGAGCCAAAGATCTCGATCATGCCCACCACCGTGCCAAACAGGCCCATCAGGGGCGCCGCAGACGCGATGGTGGCCAGAGCAGCCAGATAGCGCTCCAGTTTGCGCGCCACCAGGCGGCCACTGCCTTCCATGGCGCTGCGCAGCTCGTCGTCGGTGCTGCGCGGATTGATCATCAGGGTGCGCAGGCCGCTGGCCAGCACCTCGCCCAGGGCAGAGTTGCGTTCCAGCTGGTGGATCACGTCGGCCTGGGGCACGCCGTTGCGGGTGACGGTGATCACCTCGTCCAGCAGCTTCGGCGGGGCCACCTTCGCAAGTTTGAGGCTGAGGAAACGTTCGATGATGAGGGCCAGGGCCAGTACCGAACAGACAATCAGCGGCCAAATTGGCCAGCCAGCAGCTTGTATGATGGAAAACAAGGGGATCCCGTGGGTGGTGTGTGGAAGGTGTTGGGTGGGCCGATTATGAATCAGGCCGGGCCCTGTTCTGACCCGCAGGCTTGCCCCCGTTTTCTGTGGATAACTTTGTGAAGAACGCTCCTGCATTCGCGCCAAAACCACAGCCTGCATGGCATGTGACAGTTTTGTCAAAAAAATGAACAAGCAAAAACCAAACAAAATCAAACACTTGCACCACAGCATGCGGCGCGCGGAGGTGGGTGTTGCTTTTGTGCCCCGGTGGGTCCCGGCTGTGGAACACTTTGCCCCGGCAAAGGCCCCAGGTGCCTGATGCTTGACCTGCAGACCCGCGCCAACACTGGTCGAACCTGGCAAGTCGGGGCGTTGTGCCGCGCCATTGCTGATGCCTTGCAGGCCAGGTTCAGCACCGTCGCGGTGCAGGGGGAGCTTTTGGGCTTCACACGCGCGTCCAGCGGGCATTGCTACTTCACACTCAAGGACGCCCATGGCCAGATGCGCTGCGCCATGTTCCGCCGTGCCGCCCTGGGTCTGACGTTCGACCCGCGTGACGGGGACCGCGTGGAGTTGCGAGCCCGCGTCGACGTGTACGACGCCCGGGGCGACCTGCAGCTCATCGCCGACAGCATGCGGCCCGTGGGACAGGGCGCGCTGATGGAGCAGTTTTTGCGTGTCAAGGCCAGGCTCGAAGCCGAAGGCCTGTTCAGCCCTGAGCGCAAACGCCCTGTGCCCGCCCTGCCGCGCGGCATTGGCGTGGTCACCTCTTTGCAGGCCGCTGCGTTGGCTGATGTGCTGTCGGCCTTGCAGCGGCGCGCTCTCCATGTGCCGGTGATCGTCAGTGCCGCATCAGTTCAAGGTGAAAATTCGCCTGTTGAATTGTCAAAGGCGCTTCAAAATCTGTATCTGTTGAATGAATCTGAAGAACGGAAAATTCCCAATATTTCACAGATAAATATTGATGTGATACTTTTGGTCAGAGGTGGGGGCAGCCCGGACGACCTCGCGGCTTTCAATGACGAGCAGCTTGCCCGCGTCATCGCGGCCAGCCCGGTGCCCGTGATCAGCGGGGTGGGGCACGAGACCGATTTCAGCATCGCAGACTTTGTGGCCGACCTGCGCGCCCCCACGCCAACCGCCGCCGCCGAGCTGGCCGCCACTGCGCGCAGCGACTGGCAGCAGCGCCTGCAGGTGCTGGCAGACCAGCTGCACCGTGGCGCACACCGCCTCCTGGACCGGCGCCAGCAGCGCCTGGACGAAGCCACAGCCCGCCTGCTGCGCCCCAGCCAGGCCGTGCAGCTGAGGCGTCTGCGCCTGAAGCATCTGGTGGACCGTCTGAGTGCTGCGATCGGACAGGGCCAGGTGTCGAAGCAGAAACAATGGCAGCGCGATGCAGACCGCTTTGCCGCCGCCTGGCCACTGGCGCTGCGGCGCCGCCGGGAGCAGCTGGAGCGCCTGGCGCTGCGCATGGAAGGGGCCAACCCGCAGCGTGTGCTGAGCCGCGGCTACGCCTGGGTGTCGCGGCCTGATGGAAGTGTCGTGCCGCGTGCCGCGGATCTGGTCGCTGGCGACGGCATCCGGGTGCGCTTTGCGGATGGGGATGTGGGGGCGAGGGTGGAGTAAAAGGATGAAAAGGCGCCCCAATACAGGCGGGCTCTCGCGTTCTCGGGGCTATAGTGCAAGCGAGCAAGGCGAGTGAGCAACAGAACCTTGGAATTCGAATTGCGCACTGCGGCAGTCCGCGCACTTGAGTTTGAGGGCTCGTCCAGCACCAGAGTTAGTACACGTGCCGATCGTCACCGGCACGCCTCCAGGAGAAGCCCATGACCGATCAAAGTCGGGAAATGCCATTCGGATGCGAGGGACTCAATGAGTTGTTTTCAGAGCAGGGTTTGACGAACGACATCCTCTCGAAAGCCTTGGCTGCCGCAAGACAGGTTTTGATC
>JBDKJB010000146.1:0-5259 GCA_039796835.1 Pseudomonadota bacterium
ACGCCGGGGCCGGTCACAGCGTCTGGCGATAGCGCTCCAGCATCTGCTCCTGCGTTTCGAACACCGTCCCCGGGGTCACGCGGTCGGCCACCTGGTCACGCAGCATCTCGCCCATGCTGGGCAGGGTGCTGCGCGGCACATGGCGTTCAGGGTTCCACAGATCCGAGCGCATCAGTGCCTTGGCGCAATGCAGGTAGCTGGCCTGCACGGTGACGCGGATCACGAGTTTGGGCACGCGAGGCTTGCCGCTCAGGGTGTCGGTGCAGTGTTCGCGTTCGGCCAGGTCGGTGGACAGCACGGCGCTGCCATTCACGCGCAGGGTTTCATCCACCCCTGGCACCAGAAAGAGCAGGCCCAGTTGGGGCGTGTGCAGGATGTTCTGCAAGGTGTCGAGCCGGTTGTTGCCAGGTGAGTCGGGGATCAGTAGCGTGTGTGCATCAGGCGCCTTCACAAACCCAGGAGCCCCGCCGCGCGGGCTGGCGTCCAGGGCCTGGCCGGGGCCACTGCTGCCGAGCACCACGAAAGGCGACAGGGCAATGAAGTGCAAGGCGTGCGCGTCAAGCGCGGGCAATTCCTTCAGCACCGAGCGCTCCCTGGCGGGGTCGTACAAGGTACGCAGGCTGTCCAGTGTGGTGATGTTCATGTCCGGATGGTAGAGCAGGGTCTTGATGCCGGTTTGATGCGCGTTTTCCCGACATTGGAAACGCCTTCCGGTCGATAGACTGGACGCATGACACCACACAGCTTTACCCCCCGCCGCCGTTTTTTGCAAACCTCCGCCGCCCTGGCAGCCAGCGCTGCGCTGCCGTCGGTGATGGCGCAGAGCGCCCGCGGGCCGGGTGGTTATCCGAACAAGCCGGTGCGCATCGTGGTTGCCTTCCCGCCAGGTGGGCTGACCGACGCCTATGCCCGCCTGTTTGCTGACCATCTGGCCGCCAAAACCGGCCAGACCGTGGTGGTGGACAACAAACCTGGCGCGGGCGCTGTCATCGCCATCGACGCAGTGGTCAAGTCTCCGCCCGACGGCTACACCCTGCTGATGACCACCTCAGGCACCGTCTGGCAGAACCGCGTGCTGTTCTCCAAACTGCCGTACAACCTCGAGAAAGACATCGCGCCGATCGCCATCTACCCTTCCGGCCCCCTGGTGGTGGCGGTGTCGGACAAGGTGCCCGCACGCAACTTCAAGGAATTTATCGCCTGGGCCAAATCGAACCCGAACGCGGTCAACATGGGTACCTACGCTCCCGGGTCCTATCCGCACATGGTGGCCGACCAGACCAACCGCCGCGAGGGCACCAAGATCCAGTCCGTGCACTACCGGGGCGAGGCCCCAATGTGGGTGGATGTGGTGTCGAACCAGGTGCAGATCGCCATCGGCAGCTACCAGGCTTTCAACACCGTTTCGACGCGCGGCGTGCGACCCATCGGAGTCACGGGCACCTACCGCTCGCCCAAGCTCCCCGACGTGCCCACGCTCCAGGAGCAGGGCATTACCGACATCCTGGTTGGCCTGGAAGGCGGCCTGCCACTCATCGCCCCAGCAGGCACGCCCGAGCCCATCCTGCGTTACCTGTCCGACGTGGTGGTCGAAGGCAACCCGACTGAGCGCGCTGTGCGCCTGCGCGAGAACTTCGCCATCCCCAGCAGCCCCAAAGGGCTGGACGCCACTCGACGGGATTGGGACCGTGAAATGCCTGTCTGGGTCAAGGTGGGGGCAGACCTGGGCATCAAGCTCGACTGAGCCGCCCTCCTCAAGCCTGCCAGACCCCAAACCCCGCAGAGCGCAGGTCGATGCCGATTTCGACTTCTCGCTCCGCCGCCTCGTCATAGTTCATCGGGTTGAAGCCTTCGTACAGGTCCGGCAGCAGGCGCAGACCATACTTGAAGACATAGGCATTGGCCTGGATGCCCGCCTTGTGCTTGTCGAAGCGCACGTCCGGGTCCAGCCCGGTCATGCCCACGTAGACACAGGGCCTGCCATCCACATAGCCCGGGTTGCATTTACGGAACTTGCGTTCCAGCAACACATCCTTGGCCAGTTCAACCACATAGACGTGGTGGTGGGGGCGACCCATGCGAAGTTCAGTCCGCCGTCACTTGTTTTTCAGCTTGCCCTTGGGCATCACGGCCGTAACCGGCGGCGTTGGCCGGTCAGACGGTGTGTCCTTGGGAGGGGCGGTGTCTTTTTTGGGTTTCTTCACCATTTTGTTGCTGTGCTGATCGCGATTGGCCATAAGTCCTCCTGTACCGGGCCCACCATGGGCCACTTCAGGGTGGAATGTTACGGCAGCCCATCTGTTCGAACAGCGCCGTGCAAACCGGCTGCATGCCGGGTGGAACATCTGCTCCGAGCGCCTGCATCAAGGTGGGGGCGATGGCTGACACCGCGATGTCGGGGACCCAGGTGGCTCCGGTGCCGCCGTGCTGATGAACCAGCAGGACCCCACCGGGAGAGTGTTCACCTGTCAAGGTTCGGCGGCTGTGCTTGACCAGCCCCAGGGCGCGGATGGGCAACTTGCGAACGGATCCGTCGGCGTTCCGATGAAGCACATGCTCATCGCGCACGCTGGCATGGTCTGGCGTGGCTTTGAGGCTGATGCATCGGACACCCGTTTCGACATGGAACAGGGGCGTGTCGTCACCCAGGTTCCTGAGCTGACTCAACTGCTCGATGGCGGAGTCCCGGTCTGCATCCGTGCGAAACCACAGGGTGGCGCAAGGCAGCATGGCGGGCAGGGCCGTTACCCGCCCTTGCAAGCCCAGCCACTGGGTCAAGGCTGTAGGGTTGTGCAGCAGCCAGAATCGTTGAAACTCGGGCTCGGCGTCGTGCTCAGGGGCTTGGGCCTGCCCGTAACCCGACGCCACCACCAGAGTTGCCCGGTCGCGGGCGGCCATTTCAAGCAGCATCCCCACCTCGGCGTTCAGCTCGTCCAACGCCAGGCACATGGGTGTGGCGGGTGCTGATCGATCCCGTGACAACGCCCGCAAATACGGACTGATGCCTTTGTGCATCGCCGTTGCAAGAGCACCTGTTGCAAACAGGCTGAAATCGGGTTTGAACGCCTTCCAGAGCGTGACGAATTCATAGAACGCCAGCCTTGCGCTCACAAAGGCCCTTGGAGACTCAAGGATCCGCAGCTTCCATCCACGCGTGAGGTAACGGATGGCGCCCAAGTGCAGCTGCACGAGCTTCGACAGCAGGAAATGGAGGATGGCCAGGCTGCCCCGCAACCTCGCGTTGGTCTTGCCATGGCCCTGGTCGGTCAGTCTGGACAAGAGGCGCAGCATCTTCTGGTAAGCCACCGCCCTGGCTGGGCTGGCCCAGTTGTCGGGGGCAAATTTGTCTGGCACGTAGAAAGCCGTTTGCTCGGGCACGGCGTCTTTCCAGGCATGGCTGTATGAGGCGCCAAACACGCCAATGCTGCGGCCCTGGCGGGCCAGCGCAACCCAGATCGGCGGGTGCTCCATCGGATCTGTCTGATTGATGAATTCGAGCCCGTGCACCCGCTCAGGTACCCCGCGATGCAGGGTGGTGGAGGTGACCCAGAACCTCAGCTCGTCTTTGGGAGGCTCGGTTGTGACATGGGCACACACGGCGTTGCCGAGCAACTTCGCCAGGTGCGACTCTGGGTGGTCTTTGGCATACAACTGCAGCACCAGCCATGGCAGTTCCAGCACCTCGAACAGGATGAGCGGGGGGGGGGCTGCGGCTCGTGTCCACGCCACTGATTCTGATGATGGACCTCGAATTTGCCTGGGAACTTTGTCACCTCTGTGGTGATTTTTTACCTTGGGTTGATGTGCATCAAAGTGGTGCGTTTTGTGACCGTTCGCCGTACCGGCAAGATGAATGAGTGACTTGGTCAAGCTTTCGGAATGATGTCGACACAAAGCGGCATATGGTCGCTCAGATGGAGCCACTTGCTCTTATCGCCAATCGAAATGCTGCATCGAGTCAGACAATCATCGGATGCGAAGGCGTAGTCAATGTGATAAGCCTTCTGCTCATTGCGCTGCAGAAAGAACGTCGGGACCGTTTCTTTCCCTTCGCGCTCATTCGTTTGGTGATGGTAGATGCTTTTTAGGCCTGCGTCGTGTAACTCCTCGACCACATCAGAGTGATTCCACCACCGGTCCGGTTTGTCCCAGATGACGTTGCTGTTCAAATCACCCAGGATCAGAGTTTCAGGCCGTGAAAGATCTGCTCGGTGAAGCGGGACTCCGGTTGGAGACGCCAGGCATCGCAAATGAACCATGCCAACCAGTGGGGCGAACGACGTGTCCCTTCTTGGGGAACACCCCCAGCCCCTTGCTTTTGGATGAACCCATCCAAAGGCAGTTGCCGGCCCAGGCTCGGTATGCGGCGGTGGACCTCGCAGGGTCTTCGCACTCCTGAATCACCAGTACATCGGCTCCAAACGAGTCGATTTCGTCGGTCTTCCTGCGCAACGCACCGTTGCAGTTCCAAGTGACGATTCTTATGATTTTCCCCAGGAATCCTTCAACCCCACCGCCCGGTTGAACACCAGCTTGCCTGCCCCGTGCTCCACCCGATCCGCCACAAAGTAGCCATGCCGCTCAAACTGGAAGTGGCTTTCAGGCGCGGCACTGGCCAGGCTGGGTTCAACGCAGGCGGTCACGGTGCTCAGGCTGCCGGCATTGAGTTCCTGCAGAAAATCTGCGCCGCCACTGCCGGGCTGGGGCACGCTGAACAGGCGGTCGTACAGGCGTACCTGGGCGGGCAGGGCGTCTGCGGCCGCCACCCAGGTAATGACCCCCTTCACCTTGACTGTTTCAGCGCCTGGGGTGCCGGACTTTGTCTCCGGAATGATTTTTCCCGATATGCAGAGCGCTTGATCAGCTCCTGAAGTTGTAGCGCCCAGACATTCGATCACGTAGCCGTATTTCAACCGCACCTTGTTGCCGGGGAACAATCGGAAGAAGCCTTTGCTCGGAGTTTCTTCGTAGTCGCTGCGCTCCACCCAGATGTCTTTGCCGAGCTTGAAGCTGCGGCGGCCGCGTTCGGGCGCGTGGGGGTGCACGGGGGCGGAGCAGTCTTCCAGGTGGCTGGCGGAGCCAAAGACGTCTTCCCAGTTCTCGATGACGAGCTTCACCGGGTCGAGCACAGCCATGGCGCGGGCGGCCTTGGGGTCGAGGTCATCGCGCAGCGCGCCTTCGAGGGTGGAGTAGTCGATCCAGCTGTCGGCCTTGCTCACCCCGATGCGTTCGGCAAAGAGCTGGATGGATTCGGGTGTG
>JBDKJB010000147.1:0-5254 GCA_039796835.1 Pseudomonadota bacterium
AACACTGACCAGATCAATGCCGCACTGGACGCGGCGCAGGGTCTGGCCCCCCTGCGTGCGCTTGTACATTGCGCGGGCATTGGCGGCCCGGTGCGCCTGGTCGAGAAAGACGGGCAACCCGGTTCGCTGGAAAAGTATGAGCAGATTGTCCGCGTCAACCTGGTGGGCACCTTCAACATGCTGCGTTTGGGCGCGGCGCGGATGGCCACCAATGAGGTGGTGGATGGTGAACGCGGAGTGATGGTGTGCACGGCCTCTGTGGCGGCCTTCGAGGGGCAGATTGGCCAGATCCCGTACAGCGCCAGCAAGGCCGGCGTGGTTGGCATGACCATCGTGGCAGCGCGTGACCTGTCGACCAAATTCATCCGCGTCTGCACCATTGCTCCCGGCCTGTTTGACACCCCGCTGCTGGCCCGCCTGCCGGACAACATCAAGCAAAGCCTGGGCGCCAGCGTGCCCCATCCGGCACGGCTGGGGCAGCCGGACGAATTTGCCATGACGGCGCTGCACATCCTCGAGAACCCGATGCTCAATGGCGAGACGATTCGCCTGGACGGCGCCATCCGGATGGCGCCTCGTTAGCGGGCTGGTGTTGCGCTGGCCCGATGCGCCAGCGCGGCGTCCACCCGGTGCAAGACCTGCGTCAACGCATCGGGGGCGTCACAGGGCACCACCACGCGCTCTGGCATCGATCGCAGCCAGGTGAGTTGCCGTTTGGCCAGCTGACGCGTGGCGGCGATGGCGCGCTCCCGCATGGCGGCAAGGCTGGTGGCAGAGAGTTGAGCCTCGGCGTCCAGTGCTTCCCATGCCTGCCGGTAGCCCACCGCCCGCATGGCCGGCAGGTCAGCGTGCAAACCAGGCCGGGTACGCAGGCGAGAGACCTCATCCAGGAAGCCGGCCTGCAGCATCAGGTCAAAGCGCAGAGTCATGCGATGATGCAAAACTGATCTGTCAGAAGGTTCAAGAGAAATCAGAACTTTTTCCGAAATTTCATTAATATTTTTAGCTCCTGAATTTGACTGTAAATCGATCTTATTATGATCATTTATAAAATTTTGTTCCTTACGGTACAGGTGTAAAACTGACAGTGGCTTGCCGGTGATCTGAAACACCTCCAGCGCACGGCCGATGCGCTGGGAGTCGTTGGGCGACAGGCGCTGCGCTGTGACTGCATCGACCTCACGCAGGCGTGCATGCAGTGCTGGCCAGCCCCAGGCGGCAGCGTCACGTTCGATCGCGGCACGCACCAGCGAGTTTGCTGGCGGCAAGTCATCCAGGCCCTGCCACAAAGCCTTGAAGTACAGCATCGTGCCCCCCACCAGCACTGGCAGCTTGCCGCGCGCCGCGATGTCGTCCATCAAACGGGCAGCGTCCCGCGCGAAGTCAGCGGCGCTGTAGGGCTCGTCGGGTTCCCGGATGTTGATCAGGTGATGAGGGACTGCAGCGAGCTCTGCAGGTGTCGGCTTGGCCGTTCCGATGTCCATGCCCCGGTACACCAGGGCCGAATCGACGCTGATGATCTCTGTTGCATGGCGCTGGGCGATGGCCAAGGCAGCAGCGGTTTTGCCGCTGGCCGTGGGCCCTGCGATGGCCACATGGAAAGGCAGGGGCCGTGCCATGCCGCGTCAGCTTGCGGCACTGCTGGCAGCGGGTGCCACCGCAGGCGCGCGCGGGGCATGCTGCTGGACAGCCGTCCAGGCCAGGAGCGCAACGCAGATGCTGAAAAAGCCGATGCCCCAGGCCATCACCTGCACGCTCTGTTGCGGCATGTGCGCTGCCTGAGCGGCATGCAAGCCTTGACCGAGCCAGGCTCCGGTGGCAAAGGCGGCCAGCATCATCAAGAACCCGGCCAGCGCCGCCGCTGTGCCTGCAGACTTCGGAAACGGCGCCACCGCGCCGCTTTGCCCGCAGGCCTGGTGGATGCCGTGGCCCACCATATAGACACACACAGGCACCACCAGCAGCCAAGGGTTCTGCACACCGGAATGGGCCATGGCCAGCAGTGCCAGGCCACCGCTGAGCGTGATGCCGCCGCCGATCGCCACGGCCTTGGCCAGCCCGACGCGCGCTAACAGCCAGCGGCAGAGGAAGGTCCCGGGGATGTAGGCCACCGCCATTGCCACCATCACTCCGGCGTAGTGCGGGCGGCTCAAGCCCAGTGCGACGACGAACACAAAGGACGAGGTGACCAGAAACGTGAACAACCCGCCATAGGTCAGCACCGACAACAAGGCAAACGTCTGGAACTGCCTGTGCCAGAGGATCTGGCCCCAGGTGCGCAGCAAGGTCGCTGGGCGCAGCGCGTGCCGGTTTTGTGCGCGGATCGAAGCTGACAGGGACTCGGGGTAGCGCCACAACACGGTGGCCAGCGTGGCTGCCGAGCAGACTGTCAGGGCCCCCAGCGCGGTGCGCCAGCCGAAGGCATCGGTCAAGGCCGCGCCCACCGGCACCGTCAGCACCGCGATCACCCCCAGACCGGAAAGCGCCTGCGAAAGCGTGCGTGCTGCCTCTGGAGGTTCATACAGGTCGCGCACGATGGCGCGTGCGCACATGACCGCCGCACCCAGACCGACCCCGAGCACCACCCGCGTGGCAATCAGCGCTTCCATGGTCGAGGCCAGGAGTCCGGCCACCGAGGCCAGGATGAAGAGCGACAGGCCGGTGACCAGAATGGGTTTGCGTCCAAAACGGTCTGACAGGGGCCCCCAGATGAGCTGCGACACACCAAAGGCCAGCAACAGGGCCGAGAGGGTGAGCTGGGCTTGGGCCACGGAACCTCCCAGCTCCCGCGTGAGCGTCGGCAGGGCAGGGAGATACAGATCGGATGTGACAGGTTGCAAGCCCAGCAGCAAGGCCAGCAACACCACGGCGCGCTGGTGAGGCATGGGGTGATTATCGGTTGACGCCGGCCGCAAGCCATTGACAATGCCGACATGAGCGCAGACGCATCACCCTCTACACTTTCTCGGCGCCAACGCCTGTTCAGATATGCGATGGGGGGCCTGGGGGCCCTTGTGTTCCTGATGGCGCTGAGCTGGGTGATCGTCCCGCCTCTGCTCAAAAGCCAGCTGGAGCAGCGCGTCAGCGCCCTGCTCGGGCGCAGCTTCACCGTCGGGCGCATCGACTTCAAACCGTGGTCCTTGGAGCTGTCGGTCGAGAATCTGGCGATTGCGCAGGCCGCCGGCGCCGGAGAGCCGCCGCTGCGTGTGGGCCGGGTGTATGTGGATGCCAGCATCGAATCCCTGCGTCGGCTGGCTCCTGTGCTGGATGCGGTCGAGGTCGACGGCCTGCAGCTGCGTGTGACCCACCTGGGTGACGGCAAATACGATTTTGACGACATCCTGGCTCGTTTGACCGAGCAACTGGCCAAGCCCCGGGATGCGTCCGCAGGACCGCAGCGCTTTGCCCTGTTCAACCTGAACCTGCGCGACGCCAGCCTCGACTTCCAGGACTTGGCAGCAGGGCAGAAGCACACGCTGCGCCAACTGCAGTTGAGTGTGCCCTTTCTGAGCAATTTCGATGCACTGCGCGCGGTCAAGACCGAGCCGCGGCTGGCGTTCCAGCTCAATGGCAGCGCGTTTGATTCGCGTGCCGCTGGCCTGCTCTTTGAAGACAGCCATGCCACGGAGGCGGCGATCCGCATCCAGGCGCTGGACCTCAAGCCTTACCTGCCCTATCTGCCCGCCAGTTTGCCTTTGAAACTGCACAGCGCAGTGCTGGATGTCGACATGAAGCTGGCGTTTGTGCAGTCGCAAAAGCCCCAGCTCAAGCTCAGTGGGTCAGCCAGTGTGCAGAGCGTGCAGATGAACGATCCGCAGGGGGCTGAGCTCCTGCGCTTTGACCGCCTGGCACTGGCACTGGAAGAAGCTCGACCATTGGAGCGTGTGCTGCGCTTGTCCGACATCCAACTGGTCAAACCCAGCGTTCGGGTGGAGCGCGGCCGCGGCGGACGCCTCAACTGGGCGCTGGCTGCTGCCTCGTCGGCGCGTACCAAGGCAGAATCGCCAGCGAGCCCGTCGGCAGGGGCTCCAGCCTGGCAGGTGGAGGTGGCGCAGGTGGCGCTGCAGGACGGCAGTCTGCACTGGGCCGATGCGGGCACTCAGCCAGTGGCTCGGTTGCGGGCCCAGGACATCCATCTCAAAGCCACGAACATCCGCTGGCCGATGGCAACCATGGCACCCTTCGAGGGAAGCCTGAGCCTGGGTCAGCCCGAAAGCCAGGACCTTGCCAAATTCCAGTTTTCAGGCCAGGCCAGTGATGTGCTGGCCGAGGTGGATGCGCAGTTGCAGTCTCTGCCGCTGGCCCTTGCCGGGCCGTATCTGGCGCCTGTGCTCAAGCCCCGCGTGCAGGGCAGCTTGTCCGCCGAAGCATCCCTGCAGTGGCGGGCCGACCCGCAGGCCGAGCCACTCGTGGTGGCAATCAAAAAGTTGACTGCGGACCGCGTGTCGCTGTTGCCAGCCGGGGCTCCCGCCGGGCGCGCGCGTCTGGCGGGTGATCAACTGGCCAGCATCCAGAAGCTCGAGCTGCAGGACGCTCGCATCGAAATCGGACGTCAGACTGTGAATTTGGGGCGGGTGAAGGTCATGCAGCCAACCGGCTCCGTGGAGCGCTTCAGCAACGGGCATTGGATGTGGTCGGACTGGATGACATCTACCGAGCCGCAAGCTGCAAAGGCCACTGGGACTGCAGCTGGTGCCGGCTGGAAGCTCAGCCTGGCAGAGTTGGCGGTGGAGCGTGGTGCCTTGCAATTCCTCGATGGTGCGGCGGCGCAGCCTGTGGCCCTGCAGGTGACCGACCTGCAGCTGGGTGTAAAGGGCTTTGAACTTCAGGGCAAGAAACCGATGCAGACGCGCGCCTCCCTGCTGGTGCGCCAGCCGCAGGGCGAACCCGGCAAAGTGGAATGGCAGGGCACGGTGGCGCTTGACCCCTTGGCCGTCCAGGGGGATGTGTCTGCGGCGCAGCTGCCCGTGCACGCCCTCGAACCCTATTTTGCGGATGCCCTGAACATCAAGCTCCTGCGGGCTGAAGCGGGCTTCAAGGGGCGTGTCAGCTACAGCGCCGCATCAGCTGGCCCGGAAGTGCGTCTGCAAGGGGATGCTTTGGTGGAAGAGCTGCGCACCCGCACGACGGGTGGCGGCACGTCAGCGGCGGCCAGCGAAGAACTACTCAATTGGAAAGCGCTGAGCCTGCGGGGTCTGGACGTGGCCGTGGCGCCGGGTGCTGCCACCCAGGTCAAAGTGGCAGAAACAGCGCT
>JBDKJB010000148.1:0-5248 GCA_039796835.1 Pseudomonadota bacterium
CTGGTCCCAGGAGATGCGCTGGTACTTGCCGTTCACCAGCTTCATCGGATACCGCAGCCGAAATTCACCGCGGCTGTTGTCCCGCACGGCAGCACCCTTGGCACAGTGAGCACCCATGTTGATGGGCGAATCGAACACCGGCTCCTGCCGGACCCAAACGCCGTTCTCCACCACGGCGTCAATGGCACAACCCACTGAGCAGTGCGGGCACACCGTGCGCTTGACTTCCACTTTGGGCGCATTGGATGCCGCAGGGTCAGCGGCACCGGCCTTGCGCACCAAGGTGAGCTGTGAAACAGCGATGCCAGCCCCGACGCCCAGACCGGAATTGCGCAGAAACCTGCGCCGGTCCATCGTCGGCATGGCACGGGAGAGCCCGCGCGCCAAACCATCAACCAGGCCCCGGTGCGGTGACACCGCCCCAGGTCGGGTTGATCTTCGAGTCAACAACATGGTGAAGCCTCCTGGTTGAATGTCAGACCTTGGTCGTCGCGTAATAGCGGCGGACATGGTCGGTCAATTGGTAGCCCGGTCGAGTGGCCTGCGGCGTCGCAGCCGAATCATCCGCATGTGCAGGTGCCTGGGGCACGGCGCTTCCGCGACCGGACAGGGCAAGCGCTCCGGCCACTGCCACGCCGACTGACACCGTGCCGCTCAGCCACACGCGCCGTTTGACGCGCTCGCTGTCTGTTTTCATGCTCCAATCTCCTGCGTTTGAAGCGCCTCGCACTGAGGCACTATGGATGGATGCAACCGATGTTAGCCACCGCCTATTCCCCCCCACCTGTGGTTTACCCTAGACATGGATCGGCTCGACGCAGTCGCAGCAACTGGAACGGATCATGATCGTCGGAACCGCCGGCCACATTGACCATGGCAAAACCTCTTTGGTGAAGGCGCTCACCGGGGTCGACACAGACCGGCTGAAAGAGGAAAAAGAGCGCGGCATCACGGTGGACCTTGGCTTTGCCTACCTTCCCCCATCCGAAGACGGTCCATCGATCGGCTTTGTCGACATGCCTGGCCACGAACGTCTGGTGCACAACATGCTCGCAGGAGCCACGGGCATCGATCATGTGCTGCTGGTCATCGCTGCCGACGACGGCCCCATGCCGCAGACACGTGAGCACCTGGCCATCCTGGATCTGCTGGGCCTGGACCAGGGAGCGGTGGTCCTGAGCAAGAGCGACATGGTCGACGAGCACCGGCTAGCTGCCGTGCGCAACGACATCAAGGCTCTGCTACGGGGCACCCACTTGGCCCGGGCTCCGATCTTCCCCGTGTCCTCGGTCACGAGAACAGGGTTGCTTGAACTGCATGAGCATCTCCGCACAGCCGGCCGCCTGACGATGACACGGCCCTCACGCGCGGGTGCGGGGTTCCGCCTGTCCATCGACCGGAGCTTCTCGCTCCCTGGCGCAGGAACCGTGGTCACGGGCGGGTGCTTTTCAGGCGCCGTGTCTGTCGGTGACCAGCTCATGCTCTCCCCCAGCGGCCGGGAGGTTCGTGTGCGGGGTGTCCATGCCCAGAATTCGAAGACGGAAATAGGTGTGGCCGGTCAGCGCTTGGCCATCAACCTGACCGGCGCAGACAGATCCGAAGTCCGTCGCGGCGACTGGCTAGTGGCGGCACCCTTGTTCATGCCCACACAGCGCCTGGACTGCCGTCTGAGACTCCTGGGCAGCGAGCCTGCGGCTCTGGCCCAATGGACGGCTGTGCACCTGCACATTGGGGCGCAGGATGTGATGGCGCGAGTGGTGGTGTTGGAAGGAGGATCCATCCCCCCCGGATCAGAGGCCTGGGTCCAGCTCGAACTCGATCGCCCCGTCACCGCCCTGCAGGGCGATCGCTTTGTGTTGCGCGATGCCTCGGGGCAGCGCACAGTGGGTGGAGGGACAGTAGTTGATGGACTGGCGTTGCCGTCCCGACGAAAAAAAGCAGAGCGCGTGGCTCTGTTGCAGGCCCTCCAGCAGACCGATGCCTTGCTGGCGCTGCGGGCAGTGCTGGATCTGTGCCAGCCGGGTGGCGTCGATCTGAACCGGTTTTTCAGCCAACGCAACCTGCCACAGCAGGCAATCGCTGACATCCTCGCCACCGTGAACCCGAAGATCCTGACAGTTGACGGCGTTCGGATCGGCTTCCTGGCCAGCCAATTGAAGGACTGCACGGACGCCGTGCTCGCGCTTCTGCAACGCTTCCACGCCAAGTCCCCGGACAGTCCGGGCCTCACACGCGAGCAATTGCACCGGCAGATCAAAGCACGGCCGACCGCGCCTGCGTTTGACGCCTGGATCAACACCCTGGTCCATGACGGGCCTCTCAAGCGCAGCGGGCCGCACCACAGCCTGGTCGGGCATGTGGTCGAGCTGCAGGGGGTGGAAAAGCAAATCTGGGAACGACTCAAGCCCTGGCTGGATGAAGGGGGCATCCATCCCCCCAAGCTGAGCGACCTGATGCTGCGGGATCGATCCCTGCGCAAGGACCAGGTGGACCGGACGCTGCAAAGACTGGCACGCATGGGCAGGGGCCACCTGGTCGGTGCCGAGTACTTCATCCAGTCCGGTCACTTTCTGGCCCTGGCCGTCCAGGCCCATCAACTGGCAGCCGCAGATCCCCACCTTCGCCTCAATGTCAAGGAGTTGCGTGAGGCGGCTGGTGTCAGCCGCCATCTGTCCATGCCGCTGGTCGAGTATTTCGATCAGATCGGCCTGACCCAGCGGGACGAGGTCGGGCGACATTTCCGGCGCGATCCGCGCAAGATGCTGGCGGGGTAACTCCAGACCCGACAATAATCAGTAGCTGATGGAGGCGGATCGTTCCCCGGTGGGGCGTCCGGTCTGCAAAACCGGGTGGGGCTGCCCAGCTGTCCCAGGTGGGTTCGACTCCCATCCGCCTCCGCCATCACGCTACTGACTCATCCCGCTCCATCACCTCGCACCATGCCAGCCCAACGTCAGCTGCAACATCGTCCTCCCTCGGTGGACATGCTGATGAGCACGCCCGAAGCCCGGGCCTTGATTGCCCAGCACGGTCGAGCGGCGACGCTCCAGGTTGTTAGGGAATTTGTGAATTCATGGCGAATTTCCGTGAATGGAAAAGAACTTGCAGCTACTGAATTAATAGCAAAAGAATTCCATCTCCAGGCTTGCCTTGAGCATTGCCGGCGGCATCTGGATGCCCTGGCACAGCCTTCGCTCAGACCTGTCTTCAACCTCACGGGCACGGTGTTGCACACCAACCTCGGCCGCGCCGTGCTGGCCCCCGAAGCCATCGCCGCCGCTGTGGCGGCCATGCAAGGCTTCAGTAATCTCGAATTCGACGTGGATGACAACACCCGCGGTGACCGGGACAGTCACATTGAAGGCCTGCTGCGCGAGCTCACCGGCTGCGAGGCCGCCACCGTGGTCAACAACAATGCCGCCGCTGTGCTGCTCACGCTGGCCGCGCTTGCGCCGCGCAAAGAGGTGATCGTTTCGCGCGGCGAACTCATTGAGATCGGTGGCGCATTCCGCATCCCGGACATCATGCGGCGGGCAGGCTGCAGGCTGATCGAAGTAGGCACCACCAACCGGACGCATCTGAAAGACTACGAAGCTGCCATCGGACCCGGCACCGCCCTGGCCATGAAGGTCCACACCAGCAACTATGTGGTGCAAGGCTTCACCGCCAGCGTGTCCGCGCAGGAACTCGCCTCCCTGTGTGCAGCGCGCGGCGTGGCGGTCGTGGAAGACCTGGGCAGCGGCACCCTGGTCGATCTGACGCGCTGGGGCCTGCCGGCCGAACCGACGCCACAACAATCTCTGGCCGCTGGCGTGGGTGTGGTGACCTTCAGCGGCGACAAACTGCTTGGCGGACCGCAGGCCGGCCTGATCGTGGGGCGCAAGGACTTGATCGCCCGGATCAAGCGCCATCCGCTGAAACGCTCTCTGCGATGTGACAAGGCCACGCTGGCCGCATTGGAGGCCACCCTGCGTCTGTACCGTGACCCGGATCGCTTGCCCGATCGCCTGCCCACCCTGCGCATGCTTACGCGCACCCCGGCGCAGATGCTTCCGCTGGCCCAACGCCTGTCTCCTTTGCTCCAGAGCGCTCTGGAGCAAGCGCTGGGGATCAAGGCATCAGTCAGCATCCAGCCCTGCAAAAGCCAGATGGGCGCGGGCTCCCTGCCTGTGGACCGACTGGACAGTGTCTGCCTGGCGATCGCGCCCGCATCTGCCAGAACCAGCAGCGGCACGTTCTGCAGGCGTATGGCCGAAGCCCTGCGGGGTCTGCCCATTCCGGTAATCGGCCGCATCGACAACGGCCAGGTGAAGCTGGATGTGCGCTGCCTGGACGGACTGGAGGTTGAGGAGCGTTTTGCAGCCCAGCTGGCTCAGTGGCGCTGAGGTGTGTGGCACCTCCGTGCCACCCGATCATTCGATCATGTCGAAGCCCTGCGTTTCAACCTCGATGAACGCCCGGCAGAACGCCGCCACCGCCGCATAGATCAGCGCCTTCGGGTTGGCTTCAACCCCCTCGCACAGCGATGTGCCAACCCAGGGCTGCACATGGCTGCGGAAGAATCTCCTCTGCTGCTCCAGGTTGCACACCGACAGATCATCCCCTGCAATCAGGTAACGCATCACCTCGAACAGGAAGGACACATGGTCTTCGGTCTCGCCCTCGGCCGCACTGCTGGCCAAGCCCAGGGCAGCGATATCGTCGCGCAAGGCCACCAAAGGCCGTTCGTTCAGCGCCCCCACCAGGTGGAACGAACCATAAGGAAAAACCTCGGCCTTCCCGGGGCTGTGGAACAAGGCATCAAATTCGGTGTTGACTGCCTGGACGGTTGTCTCGCGCATGGCATGCACGAGGCGCTGCCAGGGCCCTTCCAGGAAAGCGCCTTTCACCGGCGCTTCAGTCACGGCAACTGAAAACTGCTGGAGCAGCTCAGCATCAGGAGGCGCCAGCCACAGGCGGGCCAGCAAGCCGTAAATTTCAGCGCGTTCGATCTCAGCGTCTTCGTCCACGCCCACAAACCCCAGGGGCTGGGCCTCACCACCCCTCATCGATTCAGCCATCAGATGTCCTTGATCGTCACTTCATTCGGATGGGTGTGCATGTCAATCACACGGCAGTCGCTGCACATGCGCAGGCGTTGCCCAGCCGCGCCGGCAAAGGCTGGATGGCTGCCAATGCGTGCCACCATCGCCTCCACGGCAGGTAGCGTGGCAAAGGGTTTGGCGCAACGAATGCAATGAAAAGGCTT
>JBDKJB010000149.1:0-5228 GCA_039796835.1 Pseudomonadota bacterium
CCTCGATGACGTTCTGGGCAAGGATCTGCGAATCCCACATGCCCAGCTGCATCATCAGCGCAGCTCCGGAAAACAGCAGCGCAAATGCGATCGGCGCGCCCAGCGCCATGGCACCAAGCAGGGAAATGAGAAATATGGCAATGGTCATGTGCGTCCCCTCTGATCAACCGTGCGCGACTTCTTCGCTCTCGCGCAAGCCCGAGAGTTCGTCTTCGCGCATCTGATTCGTGATCAGGCGGTAGAAGTCCACCGCGATGATGAGCCCACCCAGCACGGAGAACAGCAAACCGACCATGAAAAAGTAGCCCATCGACACTTCCATGGCCGCGCTGGTGCTGCCCCAATTGATCTTGGTCTGCTCCCAGGCACCCTTGAACAGCACCGCACACATGGCCAGCATCAGGGCATAGGTCAATCCCAGGCAGACTTTCTTGCCCGTCACCCCAAGGCGTGCCAGCAGCATGTCGGTGCCCAGATGGCCGCGCTCACGCAATGCGACGACTGAACCCATGAAGGTCATCCAGACAAACAGCCAGCGCGAAAGCTCCTCACTGACGGCGATACCCGAATTGAAACCGTAACGTAGCACCACGTTGCCAAACACCATCAACACCATCAACCCCATGCACAGGGCCATGGCGTATTCAAGCAGTCTGCAATATCGGGCAATGAATGTGTGGATCACGGCAAGACCTTTCGGGCAGCGGACAGGGCCGCACACCCAAAATGTACCATTTAGTTCATTTTGGAAAATCAGGGTTTACCCTGGGATTTGATCTACTTGCGCACAAATCGCACGATCATTTCAATGATGTTGTCCCGCCGGGTCGTCAGGCCCTGCCCACTCTGCGTGTCCCGTTTGAAGATGGTGCTGAACGTGTGCTGGTTCGACACATTGAAGAACGCCAGCGCAGAAATGGACGCATGCAGATCCACCGGGTCCAGACCCGCCCGGAACACTCCCTGCTTGACGCCCCGGTCAAGGAGCTTGCGGATCGAGTCGATCACCGGCACGTTCAGCCGCTGGATCGAACTGCTCTGCTTGAGGTAGGCACCGCGCTCGATGTTTTCGTTCATCACCAGCCGGATGTAGTCGGGGTGGCGATGATGGTGGTCGAACGTGAAGCCGACCAGCTTGCGCAAGGCGTCCTCAGGGCCCAGGTCTTCCAGGTGCAGCAGGGCTTCATTGGCACGCACTCCCTGGTAGGCAGCTTCCAGCACATGGATGTACAGACCTTCCTTGCTGCCGAAGTAGTAATAGATCATGCGCTTGCTGGTGCGCGTTTCCGCCGCAATCTGGTCGATGCGGGCCCCAGCCAGTCCCTTTTCGGCGAACTCGCGCCGGGCCACGGTGAGGATGTCTGCCCGGGTGCGCTCAGGGTCGTTGGTGCGGCCCACTTTCAGCCCCTTCGGATGTACCAACTGGTTCATCCGCCAAGTATAGGCCGCGACACCCGGCCGACCAGCGGCGTCAGCGGCGCAGGCGCATCTGGTTGGGCAGCGGCACGGAACGCCTGAGCACGCTTTCACCCAGCCACAGGGCGGAGCGTCGCGCGCGCATGGCCACGGTCTCCAGGGGCAGGCCGGTGTAGTCGTCGTTGAAGACCTCAAAGCTGTAGTCGCCCCGGTAGCCCATCTGATGCAGTTTCAGGGTGAGCGCGGCGACTTCCTCGCTGTGCACGCCTTCACCCGGGAACACGCGGAACGAGCGCGCCGTGGCCATGCGCTCCTCTGGCGTCTTGACTTCGTTCCACATGAAATCGGCCAGCTGCACCAGAAAGATCTTGGACGGATCGACCAACTCCAGGTCGTCCAGCGGCGTCTTGGTGGCGAGCATGTGGTACGAGTCCATGCCCAGCCCCAGGTTCGGCATGTCGGCCTCGGCCACCACCTCCCAGGCTTGCGGGAACTCGTTGATGTGCCGTCCCCAGGAGAGTCCTTCAAAGGCGATCTTGATGCCGAAAGGGATGGCCAACATGGCGAGTTTGCGCAGGTCACGCGCCAGCGCGGCCCGGTCCCCGGTGGCATGGGCCGAGGTGCTGGAGCACGCCAGCATCACCTGGGCCCCCAATGCATGCGCCATCTCCAGCATGCTGCGGGCGATATCCACCTTGTACTCGTGCAGATGGCCGCTGAGGCCTTCGAAGTCACGCAACACCTGGAAGCCCGTGACGCGCAGGCCGCTGTCCTTCACCTCGTCCACCGCCGCGCGCCACCCGCGTTCGTGTCCCACCAGGTCACGGGCGAGCAGCATCACCTGGGAAAAACCGGCCCCCTTGATGGCGGCCAGCTTGGCACGCAGGGGCCCGGCCAGGGTGATGGTGTCCATGCCGAAATCATCGACATTGCCTTCAAACTGGCTCATGGCCGCACATCCTGCACGAGCTCGAACATCACGCTGCCCAACTGCGTGCGGGTGATGGCCCCGCGTTGCGCATCGTCGCCCTGCCGGGGCGCAATGAACTCCACGCCACGCGCCTGCAGCTGCGCCACGGTGGCGGGCACGTCCGGCGTGCCCAGGCCCATGCGCTGAAGGCATTCGTCGTCTTCAATGTCCAGCACGCCCGGCTCGGGCTCGATCAATTGCAGGTAGAAGCTCTTGCACGGGCTGTGCAGGATGACGCCCTTGGGGAGGATGCCGAAGCGCTGCTCCTGCGGCAGCTCCGAAAACCCGAACAATGAGCCGTAGAACTCGATCCAGTCCGCGCTGCGCTCGTTGCCGATGTACTGCACGATGCCGAAAAAGTGCAGCCCGGCCACCGCAGGAGGATGCTGGTCCACCGTGGGGATGGGCGTGAAGTCGACGTCGTAGATCGAGAATTCGCGGTGCCGGTCCACAAAATAGATGCGGCTGGTACCCACGCCGTGCACTGCGGGAATGTTCAGCTCCATGACCTCCACCTTGACCGGAACGGCCCAGGCCCCGCGTTCGAGCGCACGGCGGTAGGCAGCCGCGGCATCACGCACCCGCAGGGCAACCGCCGCGATGACTGGCTTCTCGGTCGGGGCCACACCTCCGTTGTGCGCGTTGACGATCACATTGATGCTGCCCTGGCGGTACAGCATCACCTCGCGCGAGCGGTGGCGCGCGATGGGCCGAAAGCCCATGCCCTCCAGCACCTGACCCAAGGCCTGAGGTTTGGATGTGGCGTACTCGATGAACTCGATGCCATCCAGCCCCAGAGGGTTGCTGCCTTCGGTGATGGCTTCGCGCAATGCGGCGTTTTGGTTGTCCATGTCTCCTCCTCAAACGAATCGCACACCCAGTGAGCCCAGAGGCCCGTAGTCGGCCGTGAACACATCCCCGGCCGCCACATTCACGGGTCGCGTGAACGAGCCGGCCAGCACGTAGTCCCCCCGGCGCAAGCCGCTACCGTGCAGGGCCAGCTTGTTGACCAGCCAGGCAATGCCTGCGGCCGGGTGGCCCATGACCGCCGCGCTGACGCCGGACTCTTCAATGATGCCATTTCGGGACAGGGTCGCACCCACCCAGCGGATGTCCAGGTCAAACGGACGCACCAACCGCCCGCCCATCACCATGGCCCCGGCGGCGGCATTGTCGGCAATGGTGTCCACGATCGCGCGGGGCACCTGGGTGCGATAGGCGATCACCTCCAACGCGGGGGTGACGAACTCGGTGGCGCGCATCACGTCGGCCACCGTGCAGCCAACGCCGGACAGATCGGCCCCCATGACGAAGCCCAGCTCCACCTCGATGCGCGGGTTGACATACCGAGCTGCTTCGATCTGCGCACCATCGGCAATCAGCATGTCGTCGGTGAGGTAGCCGTAGTCGGGCTCGGTGAAGTTGCTGGCCATCTGCATGGCCCGGCTGGTCAGGCCGATCTTGCGGCCGACCAAGCGTGCGCCGTCCTGCATGCGCCGCTCCAGCCAGAGCTGCTGGATGGCGTAGGCGTCGGCCAATTCAATGCCCTCCCAGCTTTTGGAGAGCTGCGGGATGACGCGCCGCTCGAGGTCTGCGGTGTGCAGGTCCAGGGCGGCCTGCTGGCGTTGGCTTGGGTTGAGCATGTGAGGATCGGCTCTGCAAATCTACAGGATGGGGGGCTTGGGCAGGCGGGATTCTCCCGCAAGCAGGACAAAGCTGAAGTCGACGCTGTGCCAGACGCCCGTTTGCACGCTGGCTTCGCGGGGAGCTTCGGGTGGGGGCGGTCCGCTGTGGCGCACAAACGTGGCCGTGAGCCGGTCGGTCGCGCCAAACTGTGCGTCGGTGGCCAGGTTCGGGTCGTCGTGCGCGTACACCTGCGAGATGAGCGTCTTGTAACCCGCCTTATGGGCCAGCACATGCACGTGGGCGGGCCGGAACGGATGTCGGCCCTGCGCCGCCAGAAGTTGCCCCACCACGCCATCGGTCGGGATCGGGTAGCCCAGCGGCTTGACGCTCCAGAAGCTGAAGCGGCCGTCGCCATCGGTGCTGAAGCTGCCACGCAGGTTCATGTCTGTCATGCCCTTGGCGCGGGCCACGGCCTGGTTTTCGTAGTGGCCTTCGGCGTCGCACTGCCACACATCAACCTCGACCCCAGGCACGGGGCGGCCGTCTGCATCGACCACCCGCGCCTGCACCCACAAGGGCTCGCCCGCCGTTGGGCAGCGCAGGATGCTGCCCCCCGATGCCGTGCGCGGTGAACCGACGCGCCAGAACGGCCCGAGCAGATTCTGCGTGGTGCTGACCGAGCCGTCGGCCTGTGCTTGTCCGTTGTTCAGCAGGCAGACCAGGCTGGAGACGCCCAGTGAGCCCGCCATCAGCACCACTTCGTTGTGCCGTTCGTTGGTGAGCTGCCCCATGCGGGCGATGAGCGCGGTGGCAGCACGGAATTCATCTTCGGTGAGCTGCACGTCCTTGACGAAGCCATGCAGATGGCTGACCAGCGAATCCATGATCTCGCGCAAGCGCGGCTCGGGGGTACGTCGCATCACGGCCCGCACCGCTCGCGTCAGCTCATCGGTGTTGCGGATGCCGCTCATGAAGCGCTCGACGCTCAGACCAGGGGCACGGTGATCATGCGGATGACCTCCGCCGTGGCAGGGCGCACGCCGCGCCACCAAGCGAAGGCCTCGGCAGCCTGCTCAGCCAGCATGCCCACGCCGTCGGCCAGGCGCGCCGCGCCACCGCGCTGGGCCAGCTTCAGGACCGGCGTCAGGCCCTTGCCATAGGTCATGTCGTAGGCCAGTCCGCAGCCCTGGAAGACCTCCGCCGGGGCCGGTGGGCA
>JBDKJB010000150.1:0-5185 GCA_039796835.1 Pseudomonadota bacterium
GCACTGCAGTGGCTTTGCACAAGGCCAGCACCGGCTGCCCGGAGCGCAAATCCAGCAACTGGGCGCTCTCGCGCGTAATGTGGGCGGAAAGCGCCATGCCGTCCGGCATGTCCAGGGCGACCCGGACACCGCCCGCACGCAGCCGCAGATCGCGCACCGCACAAGGGACCTGGTTGCGCATGCTCGTGCGCAACCCCAGGGCCGCCGCGCCCGGCCCTGCAGACACGCCCGCAGACACGCCCGCAGACAAGCGCCGCAAGACATCCTGCCGCGCCTGGTGCAGCAGGTCGGCAGCCTGAAGGAGTTGGCGCCCGGCTGGGGAAAGCTGTGCCCCACCCCCACCGGCTCCGCCCACCGCCTTCTGTACCATCGGCGCCCCCGCCAGGTTGCCCAGGGTTTCGATGGCCTGCCAGGCAGCCTTGTAGCTCACCCCCGTCTGGCGTGCAGCCTCTGAAATCGATCCAGCCTCGGCAATTCGCCGCAGGATGTCGATGCGCTTGTCACCTGCGCTGTCGCCAAGGGCGTCTGCCAGGTTGGGGAAGGGTTGGGTGCCAGATGGAGACATTCCGCTATTCTGATACGGAATAGCGCCCAATCCCATGTGATACATTCGCTATTCAAAATAGGAATAGCGCTTGACCTCCTTCATCATCCGTACCCATGGCCTGTGGCGCATGGCCTGCCTAGCGCTGGCGGGGGGGCTGGCGCACGCAAGCACCTCGGCAACTGAACTGCATGTCGCTGTGGCCGCCAACTTCGCTGCGCCGATGCAGAGCATCAGCCAGGCCTTCGAGCAGCAGAGCGGCCACCGCCTGCGCCTGTCCGTGGGTTCCACCGGAGCCTTCTACGCCCAGATTCGCAACGGCGCCCCCTTTCATGTGCTGCTGTCAGCCGACAGTGACACCCCGGCACGACTGGAACAGGAGGGCCTGGCCGTCGCCGGGACCCGGTTCACCTATGCCACCGGTCGGCTCGTGCTGTGGAGCCGCACGCCCCATCTGGTAGACGATCAAGGGCAGGTGCTGAAGCGTGGTGGGTGGGAGCGCTTGGCCATTGCCAACCCAAAAACCGCGCCTTATGGCGCAGCCGCACTGCAGGTGCTGGAACGGCTGGGGCTGTCACAAACCCTGGCCAGCCAACTCGTGACCGGAGAAAACATCGCCCAAGCCTTTCAGTTTGCCTCCACGGGCAATGCCACTCTGGGTTTTGTGGCCCTGTCCCAGGTGATGCTGGATGGCAGCTTGGCCCGCGGCTCGGCCTGGGTCGTGCCACAGACGCTGCACGCTCCACTCACCCAGGATGCCGTGGTTCTGGCGATTGCCAAGGCCAACCGCCCGGAGCGCGAAGCGGCCCTGGCCTTGCTGCGCTTTTTGCAAAGCAACTCCGTCCGGGCGCTGCTGCGTGCCCACGGCTACACCACCTAGCTCGCATTGCCCGGAACCCTGCCCGTGTCACACGAAGCCATGGAGGCCATCGCCCTGACCCTGCAACTGGCCGGATTGACGACCGTGGTTCTGCTCGTCGTGGCCACGCCCCTGGCCTGGTGGCTGGCTCAGCCGCGGTCGCCCGGGCGGACGATCGTGCAGGCGCTGGTGACTTTGCCCCTGGTGCTGCCGCCGACGGTGATGGGCTTTTATCTGCTGGTCGCCATGGGACCACAAGGACCCCTGGGCCAATTCACCCAGGCCATGGGCTGGGGGCTGATGAGCTTCCGTTTCAGTGGGCTGCTGCTGGGCTCGGTGCTGTACTCACTGCCATTTGCCGTGCAGCCGATGCAGGCGGCTTTCCAGGGTTTTGGCACCCGCCCGATGGAAGCTGCGGCCACCCTGGGCGCTGGTCCAGTGGATGCCTTTTTCAGCGTGGCGCTGCCTCTGGCCAGACCAGGTGTCGTTGCAGCCGCCATCCTGAGTTTTGCCCACACGGTGGGGGAATTTGGCGTGGTGCTGATGATCGGTGGCAACATCCCCGGCCAGACGCGCGTGGTCTCCACCCAGATTTACGGCCATGTGGAGGCCATGGAGTATGCACAGGCGCACGCGCTGGCCGGTGGCATGCTGGTGTTTTCGTTCGTGGTGCTGCTGGCCCTGGCCCGGTGGCAGCGCGCCGCACCCAAGGTGCTGGCATGAGCACCCACAACCAGGTGAAGTTGCAGCTGTCGCGCACGGGTTTTGAGCTCGATGTCGACCTGCAGTGGCCGGCGGGCACAACCTTGGTGCTGTATGGGCCTTCCGGCTCGGGCAAGACCAGCGTGCTGCGTTGCATGGCGGGGCTTGAACGCACGCCACGGGCCCGCGTCTGCATCGGCGGCCGGCTGTGGCAAGACGGGAGCCAGCACTTCCTGCCCGCGTGGCAGCGACCGTCGGGCTATGTGTTTCAGGACGCCAGCCTGTTTCAGCACCTGAATGTCCGCGACAACATCATGTACGGCTTGAAACGTGTCCGCCACAGAAACGCAGCGCGCCAGGCAGTGGATGTGGAAGCCCTCTGCGAGCTGCTGGGCATCCAAAGCCTGCTCGAACGGCCCGTCGGCACCCTGTCTGGCGGAGAGGGACAGCGTGTGGCCATCGCCCGGGCCTTGGCCACCGGACCGGAGCTCCTGTTGATGGATGAACCCTTGTCCGCGCTGGACCAGGCGCGACGGCAGGAACTGCTGCCCTGGCTGGAGGGCCTGCACCATCAGTGGCCGGTGTCCATGCTCTACGTGACGCATGCCCCGGATGAACTGCTGCGTCTGGCCGATCATGTCGCCCTCTTGGACGCTGGCCGGGTGATTGCACAGGGGCCGGCCGGTCAGGTCCTGCAAGGCCCCCTCAGCCCCTGGGCACAGGGGACGGATGCCGGGGTCGTCGTGGAAGGCCGGATCGATCGGCGCGATGCCGCGTGGCATCTGATGTGTGTGGCCTTCGACGGCGGTGAATTCTGGCTGCGCGACAACGGCGCAGCGCTCGGCAGTGCGGTCCGCCTGCGCGTGGCGGCCCAGGACGTGAGCCTAGCCACTGCGGAGCCTCAGTTCAGCAGCATCCAGAACAAGCTTCGCGGCGTGATCGAGTCGATTGGGGACGATACGCACCCCTCTCAGGTTCTGGTGCAGGTGCGCTGCGGCGCCCAGTTGCTGCTGGCACGCATCACGCGCCGGGCACTCGCGCAACTCGGGTTGCAGCCAGGCATGCCCATCTGGCTGTTGGTGAAATCGGTGCCCCTGCTGCGCTGAGCAGCCGCCGCTTCAGCTGAACCGTCCGATCGCGCAGCTCACATACGATTTGGCGTTCGCCAGACCGGCATCCAGGCCGCGCACCGTGCCAGATTCGGGATAGCCCATGCTCTTGAGCTTGGTCAGCACGTCGGCACGCCGCGATTCATCGGCGTCCAAAATCACTGACTGGGTTGCGTGGTCGACTTTCACGTCGTCGACGCCAGTCAAACTGGACAGACCCTTGACGATGGTGGCTTCACAGCCGCCGCATTTGAGGTTGTCGATGGAGATGGTCATGGCAGTCATGGAACGCTCCTTGGAAACATCAGAAACTGACAGGATCCATTTTGGGTACGGCCGGTGCAGTTGCAAGGGCCGACGCTGCACAGCATGACTTTCTTTGTGCAGTTGTTGATGTGCATCAATAAGTGCCGCGGCGGTGGCCCCCGGGGAAATCTGGATCAGGAAGCAGTGCGCGGAGCGGAGAAGTGTCGCCGTTGGGCAAATTGGTGGAGCTGGGGGGATTTGAACCCCCGTCCGAAAGCCATCTTCGAGCAGATCTACATGTTTAGTGGTCTGTTTTGTGTCTCACCCCTGCCCGCGCGCAGCCACACGCTCAGACAGACGCCAGCGCCCTTGGATCTCGTCCTGCGCAAAGGCACCCTGCGCAGAACCAGCCGATGAAAATGACCTTACAGCCTGGACAGCTTAGGCTTGCACCTGAACCACCCTTGCCCGGCCCATCGGCCTGCCGTTGTAAGGCTCACAGGTGTTTAAGCTGCGAGTGCGAAACGTTCGTCGTTTGCAGTTAGTTTGTTTGAATCTGTTTAACGAGCGCATTCAGCTCGACATGCACCACAGCGATTCCGTACCCTCGTCGAAACCAGTGCAGCCCCTCAGCACGCATTTTAGGCCGGATGGTTGTCCTTCAAGGGACGTGGTCAAGGATTGATGTGGGGCAACAGCCCCAGAGGCTGATCGACCGAGACATGCGCACCCCAGGCGGAAACGTCTGCCACCGCTCCCAGATAGCCATAGGTGGCCGCCACGGTACCCATGCCCGCAGCCAGGCCTGCAACGATGTCGCGGTGGTCGTCACCAACATAGACACAGCGTGCGGGCGCCACGCTCAGGCGGCGCGCTGCTTCGAACAAGGGCTCTGGATGCGGTTTGGCATGCGGCGTGGTGTCGCCGCTGACGACCGCGCCTGCAGACTCAAACAAAGGCATCAGTCGCGCAATCGGCTCCGTGAAACGCTTGGATTTGTTGGTCACCACGCCCCAGGCCAGACCACGGGCGCGCAGGCGGGCAATGAGTTCTGGCACACCGCCAAACACGGTGGTGCGCACCGTCAGGGCAGATTCGTAGTTGCGGAAAAACTCCTCCCGCATGCTGGCGAAGTCGGCATGATCCGGGCTGATGCCAAAGGCAATGCCCAGCATACCCCGTGCACCGGCCCCCGCCATCGGGCGGTACTGTTCCAGCGGGAGCGACGGCAATCCGCGCCGCACGCGCATGGTGTCGGCCGCCGCCCCCAGATCAGGGGCGCTGTCGATCAGGGTGCCGTCCAGATCGAACAGCACGGCTTGCACGTGATGGAACATGGTCGACTGCACCGGTCAGGCAGGCCGCCGTGTGGCGATCATGTAATTGACGCGCACATCGTCGCTGAGCCAGTAGCGTTGTGTGAGCGGGTTGTACTGCAGGCCCCTGCTGGGCCCGAGCTCCAGCCGCGCCGCGCGGCACCAGCGGGAGAGCTCGCTCGGTTTGATGAATTTGGCGTAGTCGTGTGTGCCCCTGGGTAGCATGTTGAGCACGTATTCCGCACCCACAATCGCCTGGACAAAGGCCCGTGCGTTGCGGTTGATGGTCGAAAAGAACACCCAGGCGCCCGGCTTGGCCAAAGCAGCGCAGGCTTGCACGACAGATGCTGGATCAGGCACGTGCTCAAGCATTTCCATGCAGGTGACAACGTCAAAGGACGCAGGCTGA
>JBDKJB010000151.1:0-5183 GCA_039796835.1 Pseudomonadota bacterium
GGGATCAGGTTGACGTAGCTTTCGCGCAGGGGGGCACCGTCCTCGGTGAAGCCCACACACCAGGCCGCCCCTTCGCCATCGGCAAAACTGTCGCTCTGCGCATCGGCAAAACCTTCGCCCTCAAAGAGCGGGATCACCGGCTCGCCCGCCAGGGACTGCTCCAGGTAGTCCCGCAGGCCACCTTTGTATTGCCAGGTCTGGCTGTCCTTGGTCTTTTCATGGGCCAGCGTGACCGCCACGCCCGGCATCAGCACGGCCTTGCTGCGCAGCAGGTGCTGCAGCTCAGCCATGGGCAGCGCGGCAGATTCAAAATATCTGGCATCGGGCCACACGCGCACACTGGTGCCCTGCCGGCGATCGCCCTCCACCGCCTTGCGCAGGTGCAGCTTTTCGACCACTTCGCCACCTTCAAAGACCAGCTTGGCGACCATGCCGTCGCGGTGGCTGGTGACCTCCAGCCGCTTGGCCAGGGCATTGGTCACGCTCACACCCACGCCGTGCAAGCCACCGGCAAAGCTGTAGGCGCCGCCGCCGGCCTTGTCGAACTTACCCCCCGCATGCAGGCGCGTGAACACGATCTCCAGCACCGGGGCCTTTTCATCGGGGTGCAGGCCGTGCGGGATGCCGCGACCTTCGTCGTCGACCGACACCGAGCCGTCGACGTGCAGGGTCACACGCAATTTCTTGCCGTGGCCGGCCAGGGCCTCGTCGGCCGCGTTGTCCAGCACCTCCTGGATGATGTGCAGGGGGTTGTCGGTGCGGGTGTACATACCCGGACGCTGCTTGACGGGCTCCAGCCCCTTGAGGACACGGATGGATGCCTCGGAGTAGGCAGCAGGAGCGGGAGAGGTGGGTTTGATGGCCATGGCGCGGTGCGAGAGTCGCGGATTCTAAGCCGAAACCCCTCGAACAACTGTATGAAATAACAGCTTTCATCTTTCTCGCTCGATGACAGGCCTGTTCAGCAGGCGACTGCAGGTTTTGTAACCGTGTCGGACAATGCCGCCATGCAACAGACTGCCCCGCACATTTCCCCCACACCCAGGGTCCTGCCCATGACGCAGGTGCTCATCTACGGCGCCCTGATCGTCACGCTGGCCATGGGCATCCGCCACGGCTTTGGGCTGTGGCTCAACCCGATGACGCAGGCCCATGGCTGGACCCGAGCCGACTACTCCTTTGCCATGGCGGTGCAGAACATCATGTGGGGCGTGACGGGCATCTTTGCCGGCATGCTGGCCGACCGATTTGGTGCCTTCCGTGTGATCCTGGCCGCGGGGCTGTGCTATGCCGTCGGGCTGCTGGGCATGGCACATGCCACCACGCCCACCGAGTTTGCGCTGTCCACCGGTTTGCTGATCGGCACGGCACAGTCGGGCACCACCTATGCGGTGGTCTACGGCGTGATCGGCCGCAATGTGTCGCCCGACAAGCGCAGCTGGGCGATGGGCGTGGCCGCCGCGGCCGGGTCGTTCGGCCAGTTCCTGATGGTGCCGGTGGAAAACGGCCTGATCAGCGGCTTGGGTTGGCAAAACGCCCTGATCGCCCTGTCCGCCATGGCGTTGCTCATCCTCCCGCTGGCCCTGGGCCTGCGTGAACCGGGCTTTACCGGCACCGCCCCGGTCAAGCGCGACCAGACCATCCTGCAGGCGCTGCAAGAGGCTTTCAAGTACCCCAGCTTCCAGCTTCTCATGGCCGGTTACTTTGTCTGCGGCTTCCAGGTGGTGTTCATCGGCGTGCACATGCCCGGCTTTCTGAAAGACCGCAACATGGACCCATCCGTTGCCGCCAACGCGTTGGCGCTGGTGGGCCTGTTCAATGTGTTCGGCACCTACATCTCCGGCACGCTGGGTCAGAAAATCAAGAAGACACGCATCCTGTCCACCATTTACCTGTCGCGCTCGGTGGTCATCACGCTGTTCCTCCTGACACCCATGACGCCGCTGTCGGTGTACTTGTTCGCCAGCGCCATGGGCCTGCTGTGGCTGTCCACCGTACCGCCCACCTCAGCCACCGTGGCGCAGATCTTCGGCGTGGCGCACATGTCGATGCTGGGCGGATTTGTGTTTCTGAGCCACCAGTTTGGCTCGTTCCTGGGGGTGTGGCTGGGAGGTTATCTGTATGACCAGACGGGCAGTTACGACATCGTCTGGCTGATCTGTATCGCCCTGGGCGTGTTTGCCGCGCTGATCAATCTGCCAGTTAAAGAGACCGCCATCGAGCGCCGGGTGCTGGCGCACGCCTCATGACCCACTCTGTACAGTCTGCCCTTCGCCGTTTCTGGCCCCACCTGCTGGCTGCGGGGGCGTCTCTGCTGGTGTATGCGGCTTACCTGCAGCCAGACTTCATGGTCATGCTGGCCAATGAAATCTGGGCTTGCTTCTGAAAAATATCTTTCAAATCAAGATTAATAATTAATTTATCAAGTATTTCCGATATTTTAATTTAATTGTTAGCTATTAATTATATATCGTATTTGATTTATTTAAAGTCAATTTCAGAACATGCATGACACCACACCACCATCGGACTGGCTGCGCCGCTGGTCCCATCTGCTGCCGGCAGGCGGTGAGGTGCTGGACCTGGCCTGCGGCGGGGGCCGCCACATGGCCTGGCTGAAGGCCCTGGGCCACCCGGTACTGGGTGTGGACCGCGACCCCGCCGCCCTGGCGCTGGCCAGCGCCCATGGCCAGACCCTGCTGGCCGACATCGAGAACGGCCCCTGGCCGCTGATGGAAGCTGCTGGCTCCGGGCAGGCCCCCCGGCGCTTTGCGGGTGTGGTGATCACCAATTACCTGTGGCGGCCCTTGCTGCCCATCGTCGCAGAGAGTCTGGCCTTGGGCGGCGTGCTGATCTACGAGACCTTTGCCAGTGGCAATGAGACGGTGGGCAAACCGTCGCGGCCTGATTTTCTGCTGCGTCCCGGCGAGCTGGCCGAGGCCTTCCGGCAGCTTCGCATCGTCGCCTTTGAAGACGGCTTCCTGCCGCAGCCGGAGCGCTTCGTGCAGCGCATCGTGGCGGTCAACGAGGGGCCGGTGCGACCCCGCCCTGCACGTTACGGCCTGACCACACCCGGCTGAGCGCAAGCACATCGGCCACCCGGTCCGCGCCATACGGCTCACCCCTGAAACACGGGTGGCTTGCGTCATCCTCAAAAAGTGCGAAGATGCAGCCTGAGGAGACAACATCATGACCGCTCAGACGCGCCCGAGATCAAGAGGCGACGGCATCCACGAATCGGACTACAGCTTTGCAGTCAATCTGATGCAATTCCTCGTGGTGCCCACCTTTGTGCTGGACAACCAGGGCAAGGTCCTGATCTGGAACAAGGCCTGTGAACGCCTGACCGGCGTGGCAGCCGCTGAGGTGGTCGGCACCAAAGAGCACTGGAAAGCGTTTTACGAGGCTCCCAGGCCCTGCCTGTCCGACCTGGTGGTCGAGAACCGGATGGATGAAATTGATGCCCTCTACGTCCAGCACGATGACCCCCAGGAGCGCGCGTTCGGCGTGCATGCCGAAAACTGGTGCCGGATGCCAAAGCTGGGTAACGAGCTGTACCTGGCAATTGATGCCGGCCCGATCTTCGACCAGCAGGGCAAACTGCTGGCTGTGGTGGAGACCCTGCGCGACATCTCGGTCCAGAAGCGTGCCCAGACCGAGCTGGAGCACCTGGCCAACCACGATGGTTTGACCGGCATGGTCAACCGGCGCAGCTTTGACCATGCACTGGAGACCGCCTGGCAACGTGGCACGCGTGACCAGTCCCCCCTCTCGCTGCTCATGGTCGATGTGGACTACTTCAAGCGTTACAACGACACCTATGGCCACCAGGCGGGGGACGAATGTCTCAAAGGGGTTGCCAAGGCGCTGGCAGGTTGCGTGTCGCGCCCTACCGACCACGTGGCGCGCTATGGCGGTGAAGAGTTCGCGGTGGTGCTGTCAGCCTGCACTGAGAAAGGCGCCCAAACTGTCGCGCAACGCATGCTGGGTGCCGTCAGCGCACTGGCCATCCCCCATTCAGGCAATGAAGCTTCGCCCGTGGTCACCATCAGCATCGGGATTGCCACCGCCATCCCCACCCCGAGCCAGCTCAGCCCTGAACTGATCCTGCAGGCAGACCAGGCCCTCTATCGGGCCAAACACAGCGGCCGCAACCGGTTCAAGCATTGACGCGCAATGCGTCCCGGCACACAGCGGCCGGCGGCTAAAATCAGCCCATGAAACCCATCACTGGCAGCATCGTGGCCTTGGTCACGCCCATGCACGACGACGGCAGCGTGGACTACCCCACGCTGCGCAAGCTGATCGACTGGCACATCCTTGAAGGCACCGATTGCATCGGCGTGGTCGGCACGACGGGCGAGTCCCCCACCGTCAACGTTGAAGAACACTGCGAAATCATCCGTGTGTCGGTCGAGCAGGCCCAGGGACGGGTGCCGATCATGGCTGGTTGCGGTGCCAACTCCACCGCTGAGGCCATTGAGTTGGCCAAGTTCGCCAAGGGCGTCGGCGCCGATTGCCAGCTGCAGGTGGTGCCCTACTACAACAAGCCGACGCAAGAGGGTCAGTACCGCCACTTCAAGGCCATCGCCGAAGCCGTGGACCTGCCCACCGTTCTGTACAACGTGCCCGGCCGCACGGTGGCCGATATGGCCCACGACACCGTGCTGCGCCTGGCCCAGGTGCCGGGCATCGTCGGCATCAAGGAAGCCACCGGCAACATTGAGCGCGCGCAGTGGCTGATCCGCGAAGTCCCCCAGGGTTTTGCGGTCTATTCGGGCGACGATGGCACGGCTGTTGCGCTGATGCTGTGCGGCGGCCAGGGCAATGTGAGCGTGACGGCCAACGTGGCCCCACGCAAGATGCACCAGCTCTGCGTGGCCGCTGTGGCCGGCAACGCCCGGGAGGCCATGCGCCTGCAAATGGAGCTTCTGCCCCTGCACAAGCACCTGTTCGTCGAGCCCAACCCGATTCCGCTCAAATGGGCGATGGCCCAGATGGGCCTGTGCGGTGGCACCATGCGCCTGCCGATGACCGAACTGTCCGCCGCGCATCACCCTGCAGTGCTCGGCGCCCTGAAAGCCTGTGGCCTCGCCTGACATCATGAAAGAACCCTTTGTGAAGCCTGAATCCCTGTTGTCTGCCGCTCTGGCCCTGGTTGCTGTCGTGGCCCTGTCTGCCTG
>JBDKJB010000152.1:0-5171 GCA_039796835.1 Pseudomonadota bacterium
GCTGCGAGCAGCGTCTCAGTGTCGGAATGACCGCGCCAGGCTTGCGGCGGCAACTGCGCACGGACCTCACCGTGGTTGTAGATTTCACCGTTGAAGACGATGACATACCGGCCATCGGCAGACACCATCGGCTGATGGCCAGCGGGGGAGAGGTCGACAATCGACAGCCTGCGCTGCAGAAGCGCCACCCCATGCTGGGGGTCAGACCAAGCGCCAGCATCATCGGGTCCCCGGTGGACCAGGGCGTCACGAACCCGCGCCAGCGTGGATTCGTCGATGCCGCCACCCAACCAGCCTGAGATACCACACATGAATCAGTCTCCGTTGGCAACACCGGCAGCACCGGTCAGTTCTCGATAAAAATCCTCGTGCAGCCGCACCACGAGACCCAGCTCGTACTGTCTGACGATGCGCTCTCGGGCCTGCTGACCCAGTAGCTTGCGTTCATCGGCACTCAGGTTCATCAATGCCATTGTCACCTGTGCCAAGGCAGCCATGTCGCCGGGCGGTACCGCGCGTCCGGTGTCTCCCACCAGTTCGGCGCTATCCCCAACATCGGTCACTGCGCACGGCACACCGCTGGCCATGGCCTCACCGATCACATTGGGAAAGCCTTCACCGTGGGAAGGAAGAACAAAAACGTCAAGCGCCGCCATCACGGCAGGCACGTCCAGCCGCGACCCCAGCAGACGGATGCGATCACGCCCGTAGCAGACAGCCACAGCAGCCCGCAACTGTGCGTTATTGGTGTCCAGGCCCTTGCCAGCCATCACGAAGTGGGCATCTGGCAGATGCTGCAACACCCTGCCCGCAACTTCCACGAAGCCCAGGATGTTTTTGAGCGGGTCCCAGCGGGCCACCAGACCCACCATCAGCGCTTCAGACGGGATGCCCAGTTCGGATCGGATTGCTGCGCGAGCATCAGGGTCGGGGCGGAAGCGCGACACATCGAATCCGTTGGGCAACACACGCATGGCTGGCCGCGCATACCCCAGGGCGGCATGCACTTGGAGGGCAACGTGCGAATTCAACAGGATGCGGTCTGGTAGCCAAGGCGACATCCAGGCGCAGAGTTTGCGCACGCCCAAGGTCGTCCATCGCGCCGTGCCGCGGTCCATGTTGCTGGACCGGATGCCCCAGCACAGCCGTCGCACCCCGGCGATCCGTGCCGCCAGGCCACCGATCAAATCGGCGTGATACATCCAGGTGTGAACCACATCCGGCCGGTAGGTTCGCAAGTGAGAGACCAGACGCCACAGACCGATGGGCACCGACATTCCCGGCTTCATGCCAAGCGCCCAAACCGGAATGCCAAGCGCCTGGATCCGGTTACCAAAATCACCCATCGAGGTCAGTGACACCACCGACGGATGAAAAGCCGATCGGTCCAGACCCAGCAGCAGTTTGAAGAGCATGTTCTGTGCTCCACCCGTCTCCAAACCTGTGATGACATGAACCATCTTCATGGGGTCAGCGCGTCCATCAGGTTAGCCGTGCGGAACACCATGGTCTCCAGCGAGTAGAGCGCGCAAATATGCTGACGCACGCGGTCTTTCAGTTCGGGTTCGCGGATCAGACGGTCATGCAAATCCTGCATGCCCTGAGCGAGGCTGTCTGCGTCCCCCGGGGGCACCACCTCCCCCAGCGCTCCCAACAGGCGGGCCGAATCGCCGACGTCGGTGGCAACACAGGGCACGCCGCAGGCCATCGCCTCAGCCAGGGCATTGGAAAACCCCTCACCATGTGCAGAACTAGAGCAGGCCAGATTCAGTGCCGAGTACACCGCAGCCACATCCTGACGTGCGCCCGCCCAAATGATGCGATGGGCGAGCCCCAGCTGATCCGCCAGTCGCACCAAGCGCTCTTGCCGCGCAGCAGCGCCCACACCTACGCAAACAAAACGCCACGGCACATTCTGCCGCGCCAGGATTGCGCAAGCACGTAAAAAATTGTCATGGTCCTTCATAGGGTCCAGGCGTGCAACCAACCCCACCAGCACTTCTTCGGCACCCACCCTCCAGGCCAGCCGCAGAGCCGCACCAACCTCCGGTTGTGGTGCAAAGCAGGCTGTGTCCGTGCCGTTTTCAACCACCTCCATCCTGCGCGTGCGAAACCCCCGCTTCTGAGCCCAATCCTGTCCTGCCCTGGAGTTGGCAATGACCAGATCTGCCCCGCAGCTCAATCGGGACTCCAGCCAAGCGACCAGTCGGGTGAGGCCGTCATAATCCTTCATCCGAACGCCCGCAGCGCGCACGCTCCAGATCAGGCTAGGGCGCCCGATCCACAGTGACATCAACAGTGCAGTCAGATTGGCCACATCCAGAAAGGAATAAATTCCCACCGGCTTGATCTGCCGCAGCGCACGCAGCAAGCGCCACAAAAAGCCGACAGTGTCCCAACGGCCTGACTTGCCAACCACGGTCACCGGCACCCCGGCCTGCGACAAACTGGCGTCGAAAACACCCCCCGGATAAAACAACACAACATGGATATCTCTGCCATGTGCATGCAGGCTCTTGGCCAGGGCAACGAGCTGGCGTTCAGCGCCACCAGAATCCAGCTTTCTCGCCAGCAGCACCCAGGGGCCTTGCTTCATGGATTGCGGGCCTGGCAAAAGATGTTGCGTGCAACGCCATAGGTGCCCACGCCGCGCCATGACAGGAATTTTTTGATCAAACCCTGGAGGCGCCGCCCCCACCCCACAGAATCCCATTCAATGAAAAAATGCTCTCCCAGTTCCTCGATTGAGAAATGGTGTTGAACGGCCAAGCGCAGCGATTCGACACTGAAGCTGCGCTGGTGGCCCCACCGATGGAACTGCTCGTTGCAATGAGGACATACCACCATCGATTCCAACAGGTTTTCGCGTGCAGGAACTGTTCCCAAAAAGACTCCTCCCGGCCGCAACACCCGCCGCACCTCCTGCCAGGTGGCTGCCAAAGTGGCGTCATCCAGATGCTCCAGTACCTCGGACATCACGAGGGCATCGAAATGGTGATCAGGAAATGGCATGGATTGGCAACGACCGACCTGCGCCCGCTCACCCAATCCCAACTGGCTGCGCACGCGGTCGATCGCCCGCTCCCCGGGATCAAGACACCACACGTCCACTCCCTTGCGTTGGGCCAGGGCTTCCAGCTCCGCGTTCCCAACACCCACATTGAGCATCCGACTCCCCGGCTGAAGGCGACGCACCAGGAACTCTTGCCGCCCCGTGCTTTGCGAGAACGAATCCACTCCTTCGTTCTGGAAGTGCTCCCAAATCCGGTCCTGATTGAATCCTTCAGGGTTCATCCGCTTTCCTTCATGCGCAAACCAAAGCGCCACCAGGTCACACCGCCCAGCCAACAGGCCACCAGCGCCGCCATGGTGACCGTGCCCAAAGCAATGCCCGTCACACCCAGCGATTGGCTCAGAACATATCCCACCAGTGCCGCGCCCAGGACCTGCATCACCGCTGCAAAGGTCATGGTCTTGGTATCACCAAGCGCCGTGAGAGCCCTGTAGGACACCACAGTGACCATCGTGAAGGGCAGTTGCAGCAGGTAGACGCGCATCAGCTCGGCGACCTCCCGGGTACTGCCTGTCTTGAAGGCGCCCCGCTCAAACACCACCCTGACCATCGGCTCAGCCCAGGCCAGGCACACCATCGCCACCAGGAACCCAAATGCCATCAAGGCCAAGCTGGATTGCACAAAGAGTTTGCGGCTGGCCTGCCAGCGGTAATGGGCATTGAGTTCAGCAAAGTGGGGCAGGATGACGACGCTGATCGCGGTCAACAAGAGGCCGCTGAGGGACGACGGTAACTTGTTGCCGTAATTGAGCAGGGACACCGCCCCAGATCCAAGCCGGTATGCCAGCATCTGTTCGATGGCGGGTGCAAAGCTGAACACTACCCCGCCCAGCATCAGCGGCAGGGCGAGTTTCATGACATGCAGCAGACCAGCCCCACTGGTGTCGCGTATCGTGAGCAAGTTGGCGCGCCGCAGGATCACAAAGAGGATGCCCGTCTCAATCATCGTTCCCATCGCAGTGCCCGCCAGCATCACCTTGATTTCAGCTTGGGAGACGAGCGTTAGAGCCGTGAGGATGGTCAAGTGGAAGACGCCTGGCAGCAAGGCATTGGGCCAGAACACCCTGCGGGCCTGCAGGGCTCCATACAGCAGACAGTTGATGCCCAAAAAAAAATAATAGGGAATCAGCCATAAACACGTCCTGTGCAGTTGGTCCAAATGCGTCGGATCCGCCGCTGGCTGTATGGTCTTGATCGTCAGGGGCAGCAGCGCCAGCCAGATCGGCAGGGCAATGACCAGCATGGCCGCAGCAAACTTCAGCGTCCGTCCCAGCAACCGCGCAGCGGCCTGCTCTTCCTTGTCCACCAGTTCTGGAATCAGGGTGGACTGCATGGCCACCACCAGAATCGACACCGGAACGGCGATGAACACCATTCCCATCAGGTAGATGTCCAGAGCATGCGAAACCCCAAATCGCGAGGCGATCACCACTTCTTTGAGCAAACCCACCAGCTTGGCCAGAACGCTCAATGCCCCGAAACTCAACGCTGCCCGTAGAAAAACGAACACTGGTGAATGGCGAAAACCGTGTTTCACGCGCAGACTGGTGCCATCAGTCACAAGGTCCAGGCTGCCACCGGAGCCCACAGCCCCCTGTCAAACAGACCTTTGACATCCACCACGCACCCATGACCGTCGTTCAGCAACGAGGTGATCTGCTGGATGCCTTGATCCTGATACACGCGATGCGCGACGGCGATCACCACCGCGTCGGCCTTGGGCAAGTCTTCCATTCGGGACAGAGACAGTCCGTATTCATGGTCCGCCTCAGTGGCGTTCGCCAGTGGATCGTGCACATGCACTTCGACGCCATAGGCACGAAGCTCCCGGATGATGTCTGGCACTTTTGAATTGCGCAGGTCCGGGCAGTTCTCCTTGAAGGTGAGGCCCAGCACGTTCACTTTGGCACCTTGCAACTCGCAGCCCGATCGGATCATCAGTTGAACCGTCTTGCGGGCGATGAACGCCCCCATGCCATCGTTGATACGCCGACCCGCCAGAATAACCTGCGGGTGATAGCCCACCATATCGGCCTTGTAGGTCAGATAGTAGGGGTCGACTCCGATGCAATGCCCACCCACCAGGCCGGGCTTGAAC
>JBDKJB010000153.1:0-5171 GCA_039796835.1 Pseudomonadota bacterium
GGGCCCCGGCTTCAATGAGTGTCTGAAGGTGGGTGGGCACAACGGAAGGATGGCTTCGAGACGATTTCGCGAGTCGGCGGCCTGCTGTACCAGGCCTGATAGGCTCGATGAATGCATGGCCTGGATGACCGACATGCTGCTGGTTTGATGTGCCATAGGAGAAACGATTGCAATTGATTATCACGGACGCCTGGTTGGCCAGGACACGTGCCATCCACCTGTCGGGCAGGCGCTTGGCCGCGGCATTGCTTCTGCTGGCGGTGTTGATGGCTGTGCTCGCCGCGGGCCTGTACCACTGGGTATTTCTGAAGGGTGCCCGCGAAGGTTGGCCTGTGATTGGCGGCTTTGTGCGCCTGCTGGTTAAAGACGAATTTGAACAGCGCGACCGGTTCATGCGCGACAACATCACGGTCATGGCCAAAAAATTGGGTGAGTTGCAAGCCAAGGTGACGCAGCTTGAGTCTTTGGGCGAGCGGGTGTCTGGTCTGGCAGGCATCAACCCTGCAGATGTCAAGGCCAAACCAGGGACGGGTGGTATTTTGCTGCTGGACCGCAGCCTTTCGATGGAAGAACTCCAGACGGCGCTGGTCCGGCTGGACGAAATCACGGACAGTCGGGCGCAGACGCTGACCCTGATGGAAAGCAACCTGTTTGAAAAGAAAATGCGCAGCCTGTTGATCCCGACTCAGCACCCGGTGGCGAGCGCCAATTTGGGTTCCCATTTTGGCTGGCGGGTGGACCCTGTGAATGGGCATTCGGCGTTTCACAGTGGTCTGGATTTTCAGGCTGACACGGGCACGCCGATCGTGGCTGCTGCTGGGGGCATGGTGGTCACGCAGGAATACCACTCCGGCTACGGTAACCTGGTCGAAATCGATCATGGCAAGGACGTGATTTCGCGTTACGCGCATGCTTCACACGTCTATGTGAAAAAGGGCGATCTGGTCAGGCGTGGTCAGAAAATTGCTGAGGTAGGTTCCACAGGCCGCTCGACCGGACCCCACCTGCATTTTGAGGTATTGGTGCAGGGCGTTGCGCAGGATCCGTTGAAATTCCTCAATGCCGGGGCCGAAGCAGCACTGGCCCAAGCGGCCAAGCCCAAGAAATAGCACACGTAAAATCAGACCTTTGTCCGAAACAAGGTATCGCGCCCTCGCACAGGGCCCGCAGGGGGCCGCGAGGGCGAACTGACATGGCATCCAATTTCCTCACCCGCATTTTTGGCAGCCGGAACGACCGCTTACTCAAGCAGTTCCGGGGCTCCGTCGTCCGGATCAACGCGCTGGAACCCGCGCTGGGGGCTTTGTCAGACGAAGCCTTGCAGGCCAAGACCGCTGAATTCAAATCGCGCATTGAGCAGGGCGAAACGCTCGATACGTTGCTGCCGGAAGCGTTTGCCGTGGTCCGCGAGGCATCCAAGCGGGTCATGAAGCTCCGCCATTTTGACGTGCAGCTCATGGGCGGCATGTCCTTGCACTGCGGCAAGATCTCCGAGATGGGCACGGGTGAGGGGAAGACCCTCACGGCCACGCTGCCCGTGTACCTGAATGCGCTCTCTGGCAAAGGCGTCCATGTCGTGACGGTGAATGATTACCTCGCCAGCCGCGATGCGCAGTGGATGGGCCGCTTGTACAACTTTCTGGGCTTGAGTGTGGGCGTGAACGTCCCCAACATCTCACGACTGGAAAAGCAAACAGCCTACCGGGCTGATATCACCTACGGCACCAACAACGAGTTTGGTTTTGACTATCTGCGTGACAACATGGTCTACGAGGTGGCCGACCGTGTGCAACGTGGGCTGAACTATGCCATCGTGGACGAGGTGGACTCGATCTTGATCGATGAGGCGCGCACGCCACTCATCATCAGTGGCCAGGCGGAAGACCAGACCAGTCTCTATATTGCCATCAACAAGATTGTTCCTCTGCTGACGCGACAGGAAGGTGAGGCTGACCCGCGCACAGGAGAGGGCGTGATCAAGGCGGGCGACTTCACGGTGGACGAGAAAAGCCACCAAGTGTTTCTGACTGAACAAGGTCATGAAAGCGCCGAGCGCACGCTGGCCAGCCTGGGTCTGATACCCGAGGGCGCATCGCTGTATGACCCCGCAAATATCACGCTGATGCACCATTTGATCGCCTCGTTGCGTGCCAACCACCTGTACCACCGAGATCAGCACTATGTGGTGCAAAACGGCGAGATTGTGATCGTTGACGAATTCACGGGCCGCTTGATGTCGGGGCGTCGCTGGAGCGATGGCCTGCACCAGGCGGTGGAAGCCAAGGAGAACGTCAACATCCAACCAGAAAACCAGACGCTGGCGTCCATCACCTTTCAGAACTATTTCCGCTTGTACGGCAAACTGTCCGGGATGACCGGCACGGCCGACACGGAAGCCTATGAATTTCAGGAAATCTACGGCCTGGAGACGGTGGTTATTCCGCCCAATCGCCAGAGCAGACGTGAAGACCAGCACGATCGCATCTACAAGACGACCAAAGAGAAATATGCTGCGGCGATTGCCGACATCCGCGAATGCCACGACCGCGGCCAGCCTGTGCTGGTGGGCACAACATCGATCGAGAACTCTGAAATCATTTCACAACTGCTGAACCAGGCGAAGTTGCCGCACCAGGTGCTCAACGCCAAACAGCATGCCAAAGAGGCTGACATCATTGCCCAGGCGGGTCGGTCCAAGATGATCACCATTGCCACCAATATGGCAGGGCGAGGTACCGACATTGTGCTGGGGGGCAACCTCGAAAAGGCTATCCAGACCGTTGAGTCCGACGACAGCCTGGACGCCGCGACCAGGCGAGCGCAGGTCGAGGCGCTGCGTGCCCAGTGGACCAAAGACCATGAACATGTCAAGTCCCTGGGAGGGCTGCGCATCATCGCCACCGAAAGGCATGAGTCACGTCGTATTGACAACCAGCTGCGGGGCCGCTCTGGCCGTCAGGGGGATCCGGGTTCATCGCGTTTCTATCTGAGTTTGGACGATCCGCTGATGCGCATTTTTGCAGGCGACCGTGTGCGCGCGATCATGGACCGGCTCAAAATGCCAGAGGGTGAAGCCATCGAAGCCGGGATGGTGACACGTTCCATCGAAAGTGCGCAGCGCAAGGTGGAGGCGCGCAACTTCGACATCCGCAAGCAATTGCTTGAATACGATGATGTTTCGAATGACCAGCGCAAGGTGATCTATCAGCAACGCAACCAAATTCTTGATGCGGTGGATTTGAACGCGCAGATCGCTTCCTTGCGGGAGGGTTGCTTCACCGATCTGGTGCGTCAGTATGTGCCTGTCGAGTCTGTCGAGGAGCAGTGGGACATTCCGGGTTTGCAGAAAACTTTGAGTGACGACTGGCAGCTGGACCTGGATGTTCAGGCCATGGTGAATCAGGCCAACGCCATCTCGGACGAGGAGATTGTGCAAAAGGTGGTCTCGGCAGCCGATGCGGCTTTTGCAAGCAAAGTGGAGCAGGTAGGGGCAGAAAACTTCCTCCAGTTTGAACGCATGGTGTTGTTGCAAGGCATGGACACCCACTGGCGCGAGCATCTGAGCGCTTTGGACTATCTACGCCAGGGTATCCACCTGCGTGGGTATGCGCAAAAGCAGCCCAAGCAAGAGTACAAGCGTGAAGCCTTTGAGTTGTTTGGCCAGTTGTTGGACACAGTCAAGAATGAAGTCACCCGCATCCTGATGACGGTCAGGATCCAGACCGGCGAGCAGCTTGACCAAGCCGCCCAAGACATTGAAACCCGCGGCGAATCTATCTCGAACGTCACGTATACGGCGCCCACTGAAACAGGAGAGGTGTCGCAGGTGCTCGATGAGAGCACGGTTGTCAGCCCCCCCGGTTTTGCCGCAGGGGCGCTCCCCCGCGTCGGGCGGAACGAGCCCTGTCCGTGCGGTAGCGGAAAAAAGTACAAACACTGCCACGGCAAACTGGCCTGAAAGGACGCCATGCCTGTCAATCTTTCCGTTCCCTCGGCTGATCAATTGTTGCCTGTTGCAGGCGTGCGCGTGGGAGTGACACAAGCGGGTGTCCGCAAGGCCGGTCGCGACGACTTGACGGTTTTTTTGCTTGACGAAGGCAGCCATGCCGCTGGGGTCTTTACTCAAAACCGCTTTTGCGCGGCACCCGTGCAGGTTTGTCGCGAGCATTTGCAGTCCCCACAGGTCCGAGCGCTGGTCATCAACACCGGCAACGCCAATGCTGGCACAGGTGAGCAGGGTTTGTCTGCGGCCCGCCAGACTTGTGAGGCCATGGGTCAAGTGTTGGCAGTTCCAGCAGAGCAGGTGCTGCCCTTTTCCACGGGTGTCATCATGGAACAGTTGCCCGTGGATCGTGTGATTGCGGCGTTGCCCGCTGCCATTGCCGCTGCCCAACCTAACAACTGGCTGGCTGCGGCGCGGGGCATCATGACCACTGACACTGTGCCCAAGGCCTGCTCTCGTCAGGTGCAAATGGGTGGCAAAGCTGTGACCGTGACGGGCATCGCCAAAGGGGCGGGCATGATCCGTCCCAACATGGCCACCATGCTGGGCTTTTTGGCCACCGACGCCTGCATTGCGCCGGATTTGCTGCAACCTCTGGCCAAAGCGCTGGCAGAAGCCTCGTTCAACCGCGTGACGGTGGACGGTGATACGTCCACCAACGATTCATTTGTGGTGGTGGCGACGAATCAGGCAGGGAATGTTCCCGTGCAGAAGTGGAGCAGTGCCGACGGCGAGGTCCTGAAGGCCGCCATGCAGGATGTTGCAAAGCAGCTGGCACAGGCCATCGTGCGTGATGGTGAAGGTGCCACCAAATTCATCGCTGTCAAAGTTGAGGGCGGAAGAACACAGGACGAATGTCTGCGTGTGGCGTACGCCATTGCCCACTCACCGCTGGTCAAGACGGCTTTTTTTGCCAGTGACCCGAATCTGGGGCGCATCCTTGCCGCAGTGGGCTACGCAGGCATTGAAGACTTGGATCAAACCCTCATCGAACTGCACCTCGATGACGTTCATGTGGCGACACGCGGCGGACGCCATCCGCATTATCAGGAATCTGATGGCCAGCGTGTCATGAAACAGAGCGAGATCGAAGTTCGCGTTGGATTGGCCCGTGGGACGGCCACCGAAACTGTCTGGACCTGCGATTTCAGCCACGACTACGTGAGCA
>JBDKJB010000154.1:0-5141 GCA_039796835.1 Pseudomonadota bacterium
ACGCAGATTTTCAGCCACGCGGTACACCTCGGCTTCGGGCAGGTCCAGTAGATTGAACAGCTTGACGAACTGGTTGACGTGCTGCAGCGAGACCTGGCCTCCGTCCACTAAATTGCGAAAGTTCAAGCGCCCCTGTTGGTCAAGGATGTAACCGGACAGCAGCGCTTCAAGAATCTCGCCATCGCGGTTGGCGGTGTTGCCACCTGCCGCAATGAAACTGGACAGGCGGGCTTCTTCCAGAGGGACCGCCCAGGGCTCCGACAAATGATCCACACCGCTGGAGCGTGCGTCTTCGCGCAGGATGAGGCGACCAAAATCCAAGGCCCCCACCAGAATCCAGCCCGCTTGCAGCCGGTTGCGCTGGGCCGCTTCGACCTCGACGGCGCGCCATTGCTGCCAGGCAGCGCCAGCCGCCAGAGTGGCCACCAGAGCCACGGTGATCATGGCGGTGATGAGCGCGGCGCCGCGCTGCAGGCCGGGGACCATCAGCCCTTGCCTCCCAACGTGGGGCGAACCCAGTCCCGCGTGATCGGGCCGGTCAGCACACCATCCTTGCCCGGTGACAGCACCAGGCGCACCCCATCAGGCAGACTGGTCGATGACGGCCCCGTGCTGCCCGGCGCCGCTTCAGCGTCAGACAGGGGATTGCTCCAGGCATTGCCGCGGAAGAAGTAAATCTGCCAGGCTTGCAGGGGCATGACGCGCACCTCGTGCGCCTTCAGGTCGTCGCCCGGGTTCTGCGCCCATTGGGCTGCCTGGGTCCAGGCCTGCTGCAACCCTGCGCGTGTCAACACCGGTGGCGACTGCCAGCGCAACCACTGCCCTACCTGGCCAATGTCGCGGCGCGACCAGGCCACCACCACCACGCCACCCGGGCCCAGGGTGCTTGCGGGACGTGTCAGCCGCAAGGCGCGTCCGTCCCAGTCCAGCGCGGGTTGGCTGCCCACCGGCAAGGCCGCGTCCAGGTCCGCACCCCACTGGGCCAGGCCCGCCTGGAGGGCTTGCACAGCGGCGCTGTGGGTCTGCACCCGGGTCTGAGCTAGCAACATCCCATCCAAGCCGCGCCAGCTGAGCGCCGCCATCACCGCCATGATGCTGATCGCAATCAGCAACTCCACGAGCGTGAAGCCCCGGTTGCAGCGGCCCGCACGCATCAGAACTGCCCCACCACTGTGGACAGGCGCAGCAACGACGCGTCACCATCGAGCACCTGCGCCTCGACCCGGCGAAAGAGCGGGTTGGGCGTGGGACGCACCTGCAGCTGGACGGTGAGGGTCCGACCGCCCTGGTCACACGGGGTCTGGCGGTCACCCACGCCGGGCAGCTGCCGGCGCAAGCGCACCTGGGCCAGTTCGTTCTCAGCGCAGATCTGTGCCAGCAGCGTGTCCACCTGGCGCTGCGCTGTGTCGGTGAGGGCCTGCGTGGCGCGCGCTCCCGCAGCCAGGGCGATGGCGACGATGGCCAGCGCTACCAGCACCTCCACCAGGGTGAAGCCCGCTGTGCGAATGTTGCGACTGCTGGACGCGCACATCAGCGCCTCGCCGCAGCCACGCCTTCTTCGGGTGGCAGCACTACAAAAGGCCGCACGCCGTCCGTGCGCACGACCAGAATGCGCCGCTCAGAAGCTGCCGTCACCAGCCGCAGCTGCTGAGGGCCGATGATCGGATCAGGGCCCAAGGTCAGCTCGGTCGGCTCGGCAGGACGAACGACAGCAGACGACCACTCTGAGGGCAGGCTGCCAGCCGGCAGGCCGTCAAAGCTGAAGCCCTGGTCGGTGGTCCGAAAGCGCACTGGCACGCCGCTGGCCTGGGAACGCGTACGCGCAGCGTCCAGCAGCGCAGCCATGCGGTCGGCCTCACGCGCCAGGGCGGTGTGGTGGGGGTCTGGCAGCGCAAACGACACACCAGCCACCACCACCGCGACGATGGCGATGACCAACATCAGTTCCAGCAGGGTGAAGCCCGCCAGCGAGCGCGGCCTGTGAGGGCCCGTGTCACCAGCTGCCGATGTCGGCATTTTTTCCGTCGCCACCGGCCTGGCCGTCGGCACCCAGACTCATGACATCCACCTCGCCTTTGACGCCCGGGTTCAGATAGACATAAGGTCGACCCCAGGGGTCTGCCGGCAAGCGGTCCAGATAGGGTCGCCAATTGCCGGGCACCGCGCCCAGAATGGGCTTGGTCACCAGAGCCTGCAGGCCCTGCTCCGCACTGGGGTACCGCTGGTTGTCCAGGCGGTACAGCTTGAGCGCCTGCATGAGGTTGTTCACGTCGGTTCTGGCCGCCGTGCTGCGGGCATCGTCGGCCCGGTCCAGCACATTGGGCACGATGAGCGCTGCCAGCACGCCGATGATCACCAACACCACCATCAGCTCGATCAAGGTGAATGCGCGCTGCAGGCGGCGAAAGGCGGAGCGGTCAGGCAGGGGGCGCATGGCAGGGCTTTGGATCCGGTGACTGCATCATAATCTTGTGAACCCTTCACAAGCCTCTGCTGAAACGCCCGGACACACCGTGAACGCACGCAGCCATGCCCTCTTTGGTGTTGCCACTTCGCAGTGGGCGCCGCGCCTGTGGGCATTTGTGCTATCTGCTCTGGCGACGGGCAGCGTGGTGTTCTGGGTGCTCCAATGGCCTCCGTCGGCGGCCGGGTTGCCCGCTTCAGGCCGGGTGGCCGGACACACCAGTATCGCCGCCAATCCACAGGCCGTCGCCCGTCTGTTGGGCGCGGGCACCAGCCCACAGGCTGCCCCTGTGTCCGGGGCCAAGGTGCCGCTTCCCGCCAGCCTGCTGGCCACGCGCATGACCCTGAAGGGTGTGGTGGGCACCCCAGGTCAGGCTGGACTGGCGCTGATCGCCATCGACGGCAAGCCAGCGCGAAGCTTTGCCGTGGGCAGCCGGGTTGAAGGTGAGCTGTTTTTGCAATCGGTCAGCAAGACACAGGCGATGCTCGGGGCCGGGCCGGACAGCCCTGCCCTGGTAACGCTCGAACTGCCGATGCGGAAGTGAACCCTGGAGCGCACCTATATTTCCTATATTTCATCAATTTTATCGTTTTAATGTAAAAATTACATTCAATTTTAGTAGCTGAGTCAAATTGATGAATATCGGAAATTCATCATTTAATCTGAATTAATTTTCAGATATCTGATTCTTAAACACCCAAAGGCAGTGACGGATCAAACTTGGCCCGCTTCACGCTGAAAAACGCCTTCACGTTGCGCACATTGGCGTCCGAACTGAACAGCCGCTCCGAAGCCGCCAGATAACCGGGCATGTCGCGCACATGGATCATCAGCACACAGTCCGGTCCTGGCGAGACCCGGTAACACTGCTGCACGACCCGGTCCTGCACGATGCGACCCTCGAAGGCGTCCAGCGCCTGAGCGTCCTGTCGGTCCAGGGTGATCTCCACCACCGCCGTCAGGCCATGCCCCAAGGCCTGCGCCAGACGCTCAGGCCGCAAGAGCGCCACCTGCCGATCGATCAGACCCAGATCATGCAAGCGCTTGGTCCGCCGCAGACACGTCGGCGGCGAGGTGTGCACCCGCTCTGCCAGCTGCAGATTGGTCTGCGCCGCGTTGGATTGCAGCTCCGCCAGAATGGCCAAGTCTGTGACATCCAGATCCAAATTCATCATTATTTTTAATCCAATATCTGTATGTATCTGGAATATTTATCCATTTATTTTCATTTAAGAAATTAAACACCATAAATAGCCTGAAATCAACACCCTATTTCAAATCAAAGCCCCTAGCATCCACCCACTTCATTCACAGGAGCCTGTTCATGTGCGGTATCGTCGGCGCGGTTTCCTCCCGCAACATCGTCCCCATCCTGGTGCAAGGCCTGCAGCGGCTGGAATACCGGGGCTATGACTCCTGCGGCGTCGCCATCCATGCTGGCGGTTTGCGGCGCTCCCGCACCACCTCGCGGGTGGCCGAACTCAGCGCCCAGATCGAGGCCGACAGGACGGCCAGCAAACCCTTCGAAGGCCACACCGGCATTGCCCACACCCGCTGGGCCACCCACGGGGTGCCGGCTGTACGCAATGCCCATCCCCACTTCAGCGCCGGCCCGATGGCCGTGCCCGAATCCACGTTCGGCGAAATCGATGGTCTGACGCCCCGCCCGCCCCGGGTGGGCCTGGTGCACAACGGCATCATCGAAAACCACGACACCCTGCGCGACGCGCTGCGCGCCAAAGGCTATGAGTTCTCGAGCCAGACCGACACCGAAGTCATCGCCCACCTGGTAGACAGCCTGTATGACGGCGACATCTTTGAAGCCGTCAAGACCGCCGTGGCCCAGCTGCGCGGGGCCTATGCGCTGGCGGTGTTCCACAAGGACGAGCCCCAGCGCGTGATCGGTGCACGCGAAGGCTCGCCCCTGATCCTGGGTGTGGGCCAGGGCGAAAACTTCCTGGCCAGCGACGCCATGGCCCTGGCCGGCGTGACCGACCAGATCGTCTATCTGGAAGAAGGCGACCTGGTGGACGTGCAGATGGGCAGGCACTGGGTGGTGGACAAAGCCGGCAAGGCCGTCCAACGCGAAATCAAAACCGTGCATGCACACAGCGGCGCCGCCGACCTGGGGCCGTACCGCCACTACATGCAGAAGGAAATCTTCGAGCAGCCGCGAGCCATCGCCGACACCCTGGCCAACGTCGAAAGCATCACGCCCGAGCTGTTTGGCGACGGTGCCCATCGCACGTTCCAGGCCATCGACAACGTGCTCATCTTGGCTTGTGGCACCAGTTACTACAGCGGCAGCACCGCCAAGTACTGGATCGAAAGCATCGCCAAGCTGCCCTGCCAGGTCGAGATTGCCAGCGAATACCGCTACCGCGACAGCGTGCCCAACCCACGCACCCTGGTCGTCACCATCACCCAGAGCGGTGAAACCGCCGACACCCTGGCCGCCCTGAAACACGCGCGCAGCCAGGGCATGGAGCACACCCTGACGCTCTGCAATGTGGCCACCAGCGCCATGGTGCGCGAATGCAGGCACGCCTACATCACCCGCGCCGGTGCCGAGATCGGCGTGGCCAGCACCAAGGCCTTCACCACCCAGCTGGCCGGCCTGTTCCTGCTGACCCTGGCGCTGGCCCAGGCCAAGGACCGCCTCAGCGACGAGCAGGAA
>JBDKJB010000155.1:0-5127 GCA_039796835.1 Pseudomonadota bacterium
CGGTCCAGCCGGCTCTCGAGCCGGGCGTCGAGGTCGGCAGCATCCTGTACGCACCCGCGCAACAGGCTTTCAAAATGCAGGGAATCCGCTTTGTGGAATCCGGCGAGGTCCCGCGTGAACTCCGAGATCGACTCCAGGGCGCCTTGCCCCACGAGGTGCTGGTAGAGCGCCTGCACGGCAAACTCTCGGGCCCGGGAGCGGGCAGATTTGCTGGCGGCCTTGCGCACACCGGTGGAGGTCAAACCGGTGCGGCTCTGTGGGGGCGGGCGCTTCTGGGCAGGGGTGGGCGCTTCAGGCTTCACACGGACTCCAGAAGGTTCGCCATCTCCACGGCCACCCGCGCAGCATCCACGCCTTTGTCGGTCTGGCGGGCCACAGCCTGGGCTTCGTTTTCGGTGGTCAGGATGGCATTGGCGATGGGCAGCTGATAGTCCAGCGCCACACGCGTCACCCCAGCGCCCGACTCATTGGCCACCAGCTCGAAATGATAGGTTTCACCACGGATGATGCAACCCAAGGCCACCAAGGCATCAAAGCCACCTTTCTCTGCCAGGGCCTGCAGGGCCGTGGGGACTTCAAGGGCACCTGGCACCGTGATGTGGATGATGCGCTTCTCAGCGACGCCCAGGGCCAGCAGTTCGGCTTTGCAGGCCTGGTAAAGCGCATCGGTGATGGCTGCATTGAAGCGGGCTTGCACCACGCCGATGCGCAGGTCCTTGCCCTGAAGAGATGTGCCCGCACGGGGCGGGCTGCCTTTGTCTGCACCAAACATATGTGAAAAGAAAAATTAGGGGGTCAGGTGTCCGGTGATTTCCAGCCCGTAGCCCGTCAGGCCTGGGCTGCGGCGGGGGCTGCTCATCAATTGCATGCGCCGCACGGAGCAGGCGCGCAGGATCTGCGCCCCGACGCCGTAGGTCCGCAAGTCCATCCGGCCACGGTGCGGGCCATGGCTGGCCTTGGCCACGCCGTTGATCTGGTCCAGAAGCTGGTCGGCGCCCTCACCGCAGTTGAGCAGCACGACCACCCCCCTGCCATGGCGGGCAATGTGGGCGAGCGATGCTTCGAGCGACCAGGAATGCATGGCGCGGTTGCTCTCGAGCACGTCGAGTACCGACAGCGGCTCGTGCACGCGCACCGGCACGGCTTCATCGGCCTGCCAGACCCCGGCAGTCAAAGCCAGGTGCAGGCCGTGCGAAGGCTTGTCGCGGAACGCAGTCAACTGGAAGGGGCCGAACGCGGTCTGGACCGAGCGCTGAGCCACCTGTTCAACGAGCGATTCCGTGCGCGCGCGGTGTTCAATCAGGTCGGCAATGGTGCCGATCTTCAGGCCATGCTCGGCTGCAAACAGCTGCAAATCAGGCAGCCGGGCCATGGTGCCGTCGTCCTTCATGATTTCGCAGATCACGGCGGCGGGCGCGCAGCCAGCCATGGCGGCCAGGTCGCAGCCTGCCTCCGTGTGACCTGCACGCATGAGCACGCCCCCATCCACGGCCTGCAAGGGGAAGATGTGGCCGGGCTGGACCAGATCGCTGGCCTGGGCGTTGGGGGCAACCGCCGCTTGAACGGTGCGTGCACGGTCGGCAGCGCTGATGCCGGTGGTCACGCCGGAAGCGGCCTCGATCGACACGGTGAACGCCGTGCCCATGCTGGTGCCGTTTTTCGACGTCATGGGGGGCAAGCACAGGTGCTCGCAGCGCTCCCGAGTGAGGGTCAGGCACACCAGGCCGCGGCCGAACCGGGCCATGAAGTTGATTGACTCAGGGGTGACGTGGTCAGCGGCGACGACCAGGTCGCCTTCGTTTTCTCGGTCTTCCTCATCGACCAGGATGACCATCTGGCCCGCCCGCATGGCGGCGATGATGTCTTCGATGGGGGAAATGGTCACAGGCGCGCGGGCAGGAGGCATGCCCGGATTATCGCCGCTGGGGAAAGCCCTCCAGGGTGAGCATGCGTTCCACATAGCGTGCCATCAGGTCGATCTCCAGATTGACCGTGCTGCCCGCGCCCAGGTCCCCCAGTGCTGTGTTGTGGACCGTGTGGGGGATCACATTGATGCTGATGCGACAGCCCATGGGGTTGTCCTGCACCTGGTTGACCGTCAGGCTCACGCCGTTGACGGTGATGGAACCTTTGTACGCCAGGAAGCGTGCCAGATCGGACGGGGCGTCAATGTCCAGCGTGAAGCTTTCTCCCACGGGGGCAAAGCCGGCCACCTGACCCACACCGTCGACATGGCCGCTCACGATGTGGCCGCCCAGGCGGTCTGCGGCCCGCAAGGCTTTTTCAAGGTTGACGCGTCCCTGGGTATCCAGTCCGCTGGTCTTGTCCAGGGACTCGGCTGACACATCGACCGCAAAACGACAGGTGGATGCATCGATGTGCACGGCCGTCATGCAGGCGCCATTGATGGCAATGCTGTCACCGAGTTGGACGTCGTCCAGGTAACCTGCAGGCGTGGCAATGCTCAGGCGCAGGCCATGCGCGGCGCTGCTGCCCAGGGGTGCGTGGGAGACGATGTGACCAACGGCAGTGATGATTCCGGTGAACATGGTTTCTAATAATTGAATGAAAAAATATTATTGAAATAATATGAATATTTTCCGATATTTGATTTGTATATATTGCTATTAATAATTTAATTTAAATGTATTTAAATAAACCTATTTTAAATTTAAAACGATTTAAAACGTATAAATAACCATCAAACCAAGGTTTGTGCGCTGTCTGCCAGGGCAGGTAAAAAGCGCTGTGCGTCGCGCGCTCGGGCGAGCAAGCGCAGGTCAGGGCCAATCGCCGTCACCGAGCCAAAGCGCAATGCGGTGGCGGCATCCAGCGCCGTCAGCGCGGGCCATTGCGCCAGGCCCGGGCCGGGACCGATCAGTTTGGGAGCCAGGTAAACCAGCAACTCGTCCACCAGGCCTTCACGCAGCATTGAGCCGTTGAGCTTGTGGCCTGCCTCGACATGCACCTCATTGGCGCCGCGACCGGCCAGGTCGCGCATTAGCGCGGCCAGATCGACCTTGCCCGGTTTGCCGGTGCGGCCGTCGGCCACGGGCAGCAGGCGCACTTCGGCCCCGCGACCGCGCAGCGCATGGGCGCGGGCGCGGGCCGCTTCGTCGTCTGCTGCGCCGTAGATCCAGACCTGGCGCCCGGGCTGCCAGAGCGCTGCCTCCAGCGGCGTTTGCAGGGCGCTGTCCACGATCACGAGGTGAGGCTGGCGCGGCGTGGGCACCTCCCGCACATCCAGGCGGGGGTTGTCCTCCAGCACGGTGCCGATGCCGGTCAACACCACACAGGCGCGCGCCCGCCAGGCGTGGCCGTCGGCTCGGGCCGGGGTGCTGGTGATCCACTGGCTGCTGCCGTTGTCCAGGGCAGTGCGGCCATCCAGAGATGCGGCCACCTTGAGGCGCACCCAGGGCAGGCCACGCAGCATGCGGCTGAAAAACCCGATGTTCAGGGCCTGGCAGGCCATGGCGGCAGGGTGGTGGTCGGGCAGCAGCTCCACCTCGATTCCCGCTGCGCGCAGACGAGCGATGCCACGTCCGGCCACGGCAGGGTTTGGGTCTTGCACCGCCACCACCACCTTGGCCATGCCGGCGGCGATGAGCGCATCGCAACAGGGGCCTGTGCGCCCCTGGTGCGAGCAGGGTTCCAGGCTGACATGGGCTGTGGCGCCACGCACATCGGCCTGTCGGGATTCGGCATCGCGCAAAGCCATCACCTCGGCGTGGGCGCTGCCCGCAGCCTGCGTGGCGCCTTCCGCCAGCCAGCGCCCATCGGCGCCCACCAGCACGCAGCCCACCGCCGGATTGGGTGGTGGCACCAGGCGCTGGGCTTGCGCCAGGCCCAAAGCCCGGACCATCCATCCAGCTGGATCAGGCACGGGGCAGGGCGCATCAAAGGAGACCATGCCCGCATTGTGGGCCAAGGCGGGCGTGGACGAGAGCGCCCCAGTGTGCCAAATCCGTCACACCAGACCAGGCCCACACGACCGTTCATCCCCCCAACACCTGCCGTTGGTCAGATGGTGACACCATCTGTTGACACAGCCTCTTAGACTTCGATCATGGAAAAAAGCGCCATCCACGCCCGTCATGCGGGGCCTGCTGTATCGAAGCCTGGCTTTCGGCAAAGGGGTTTCTCTTTGATCGAAACCATGGTGGTGGTGGTCATCCTGGCGGTCATTGCGGCGTTGGCCGGGCCTTCGATGGTGGACATGCTGCGTGACAACCGGCTTCAGGCGTCTGCCGCGGCGCTGCAGTCTTCGCTGAGCCTGGCGCGGTCCGAGGCCGTGAAACGGGGGGGCGACACCCTGGTGACCGTGGCGGCCAACACGACTGCTGGAACCTGGACCAACGGCTGGACAGTCTTTGTCGACGGTACCGGCACCGCCAATCTGGGGGTCGCTCCAACGGCCGACAGTGGTTCGGTCACCCGTCTGGAGGTGGCTCCTCAGTTGCAGGCTGGCATCAGCCATGGGGACAGCAGCAGCCTGAACTATTTTTCATACAACTCGTCCGGGCGCGCAGTCACGGCAACCGGTGCGGCGGGCGCCAATCGCGCCTTCTGGTTCCACAGCGGCACCAGCAAGAAATTCTGTGTCGTCATCAGCCTGTCGGGTCGAGTGCGCTCGGTGAGCGTCGACAGTGCCAGCAGCTGTCCCACCAGTGGGTGAAATCATGCCCTTTGTCCATTGTTCCCCCCATCGTCCTCGGGCAGTCCGCCCCTTGCCACGTTCGGCGCGCGGCGCATCCGCTGGGTTTTCATTGATCGAGGTCCTGGTGACCATCCTGATTCTGGCTTTTGGCCTTCTGGGCGTGGCTGGGCTGCTGGTCAAGGGCGTTTCCAACGCCTCTGCTTCGGAGGCCATGGGAAAGGCCAATCAACTCATCGCTGACATGGCGGACCGCATGCGGGCCAATCCCACGGTGGCCTTGTCGGCCACCAGTGAGTACCTGACGAACTACGGCGACGCTGCACCTGCGTCTCCGACGACCGTTGCCCTGCTGGACAAACAGGCCTGGCTCACCTCCATTGCCGCACAGTTGCCCGGAGGGCAGGGCCAGATCACCAACAGTGTGGCTGGTGGTGCCCGACAAGTGACAATTTCCATCCGATGGTCTGGTT